>CAZJPX010000132.1:0-1505 GCA_964548325.1 uncultured Staphylococcaceae bacterium | reverse complement strand
TCCATGAATTTTTGTTTGATATCATCAAAGTTAACATCTGGTTGTTCATGGAATAGCCACATCCCTTTAGCAGCATCCATGACAGATCCTCCACCTAATGCAACAATTGTGTCTGGTCCAAATGAATCCATAAGTTTTGCTCCAGCTTTAACTGTACTGATATCTGGATCTGGTTCAACATCAGTGAATAATTGAATGGCTACTTCATTTCTTCTTGCTTTCAATTGATCGATAGCTCGATGTAAGAAACCAAGTTCAACCATCGATTTGTCTGTTACTATAAATACTTTCTCAACATGTTTTGCATCTTTTAGATATTGAATAGAATTTCTTTCAAAATATATCTTGCTAGGAATTTTAAACCATTGCATATTGTTTCTCCTCTTACCAATTCGTTTGATGTTAATTAAATTTGCAGGACCAACATTTCCACTAAAGGAGTTAGATCCATATGATCCACAACCTAGAGTCATCGACGGATTAAATGAGTTATAGATATTTCCGATTCCACCAAATGATGTTGGTGAGTTCCAAATGATTCTACATGCTTTCAATCTAACTCCGAACTCTTTAACTAATTCTTCATTTTGTGTATGAACGCAAGCGGTATGTCCAAGTCCTCCAAGTTCGACCATCTTTTCAGATGCAATGATTCCTTCTTCTGTATCTTTTACTTTTAAAACACCTAAAACTGGTGATAATTTTTCTCTAGACAATGGTTCTTCCATTCCAATCTTACTTAATTTAACAATAAGAATTGATGTATTTTCAGGAACATTAAAACCAGCTTCTTTTGCAATATTAAATGCAGATTGTCCAACCATTGGAGCATACAATACAGTACATGTACCAACTTTTGGTTCTCTAAACATATATTTTTCAAGTTTCCTTTTCTCTTGATCAGTACATATATATGCTCCAAATCTTTTAGCTTCCTTAATGAAATCATCATATGTTTCTTTATCTAAGATTGCGGCTTGTTCAGATGCACATACCATTCCATTATCAAAAGCTTTAGACATAACTATATCATTTGCTGCTTGAGCAACATTAGCTGTTTTTTCTACATATGCAGGGACATTACCGGCTCCGACTCCTAGTGCTGGTTTACCACAGCTATATGCTTCTTTGACCATTGCATTGCCTCCAGTTGCAAGAATTGATGCTACTCCATCATGATGCATCAAATATTTAGTAGCATCTAAAGATATATTTTCAATATATTGAACACAATTCTTTGGAGCACCTGCTTTAATTGCTGCATCTAAGATAATTCTTACTGTCTCTTTACAACAATTCTTTGAATGTGGATGGAACGAGAATATAATAGGGTTTCTTGTTTTTAAACAGATTAAACTTTTAAATATAACTGTACTTGTAGGGTTTGTAACAGGTGTGATACCTGCTATAACACCAAGTGGATCTGCAATCTCAGTGATACCAGTCACACTATCTTCAGAGATAACTCCACATGTTTTTAAATGTCTCATGTTGTTAACAACATA
>CAZJPX010000131.1:0-1518 GCA_964548325.1 uncultured Staphylococcaceae bacterium | reverse complement strand
GTTTATACTTCGCTACTCCCCATTGAGTTAAAGTATAAAGTAAAAATGGAGTTTTTTCAATTATCAAATGTGTATCATAATATCAGTTTAATATTAGAAAAAATATAGAGGTTTAGCAGTCTTTTTTTTAAAAATTTAACTCATTTGCTGTGTTGTATCATATCCATAAAATATATCATGTTTAATTACATAAGCTCGTATTTTATCTACTCCGCTTTTATATCTGTTATATAAAGTGGAGTTAGGAACCTTCAATTGCTTTGATTGTTCAAATAAATTGTATCCTATTGTGAACAGATAAATTATTTTCTTTTCTTTATGATTAAGTTTACATACATTCTTATCAAGTAACTCTTTACATATCTCGTTTTTTATAACATTTGGTTTATCATCATCGGTTGCTCTAGTTTCAAAACTTGCATGATTTATATTGTAAAAGGGATCTTCATTTAATTCTGAGATATCAGATATAGCAAGTTCCTTTTTGCGATATCTACTTCTTAATTCTTGTTGAATTACTCTTAAATAAATGTATTTAAAGAAACTTACAAATGTATCAGGATCTATCTCATCATATTCTTTTTTAAATAGTATGAACAAAGCATGAATTACATAATTTTCTAAATCAAGAATCGATAGTCCAAGTTTTTTAGCTCTTGATAAATATTGATACCTAATAGTTTTTGTTTCATTATGAAGAATAATTAATAAATCAACTTCCTTTTGTTTGTCGCCTTTTTTTGCTAACTTAAAAATATCAAAAGCAATTCGTTCATTAGAGAGTTCCATATTATCTTCTATTTAAAGTTTCTTATATGATACAAAACAATTCCACAAGCAACGGATGCATTTAGGCAACTCACATTTCCTAGCATCTTGATTTTAACCAACATATCAGAGTTCTTTTTAACAAGATGAGATATACCTTCCCCTTCGCTTCCAATAATGATAGCCAGTTTACAATCTTTAGGTATATCGTGAAGTGTATTGTTAGAATTTCCATCTAATCCAATAATCCAATAGCCATTCTTTTTGAGTGTCTCAATGGTTTGATTGATGTTAACTACTTCAACACAGTCTACATAATCGATGGCTCCACTTGATACTTTAGCAACGGTATCATTTAAACCAACTTGACCTCTTTTTTTATATATAACAGCATCTACATCAAATGCATCTGAACTTCTAAGTATTGCTCCTAGGTTATGAGGATCTTTTAGTTGATCTAATATAACTACGAGTGCATCTTTTTTAGATTTAGTTTTTTCTATTACATATTCTAAAGAGGTTGTTTGATAAGGATTAATTTCTGCTACTACTCCTTGATGATTGAGATTGGTATTGACAAGCAATCCATTTAGTTCTTGTTTTGAAATCGTAACTACAGGAACGGAAGCTTTATGTGCTAGGAGTAGAATCTCACTTTTGTCGGACAATGATTCAAGAACATAAAGCTTCTTAACTCTTCTGTTAAGTAACGCATTTTTAACAGTGTTAATACCATAGATTGTATTCATA
>CAZJPX010000130.1:0-1523 GCA_964548325.1 uncultured Staphylococcaceae bacterium | reverse complement strand
CACCTTCAAATAAATATGATAAATATGCTAATAAATCTCTTCCTTTCAAAATAAAATTCCTCTCTACATTAACAAGATGCAAAAAGGAAGAAAAATTTTTATAAAAATTTATTTAAAGATTTAATTTTAAATGTTTTTCGATGAACACATTCGATTAAACCATATTTTTTAATGGCTTCAATATGATATTTAGTTCCATATCCTTTATGGTTTTTAAATCCATAATTAGAATATTTTTTATCTAAATTGTTCATAATATTATCTCTTGTTACTTTTGCAATAATGCTAGCTGCTGCAATACATCTTGCTTTAGCATCCCCTTTAATTATTGGAATAACTTTTATGTTATCTATATCCAATTTCATTGCATCTATGAGTATCAATTGATATTCATGTTTAATTGAAGATATGGCTTCTTTCATTGCAAGTTTAGTTGCTTCATAAATATTTATTTCATCTATTTTTATTGCTTCAACTATTCCTACTCCAATTGCTAATGATTTATCAAATATTTCTAAATATAATTTCTCTCTTTGCTTTTTTGTGAGTTTCTTAGAATCATTTATTAATTCATTCTTATAATCATGAGGTAGTATCACAGCACTAGCAACAACAGGACCAGCAAGAGGTCCTCTACCAGCTTCATCTACTCCGACAATAAATTTTATGTCTTTTGAATAATATTGATCTTCAAAATCTAACATAGTTAAATCCTATCTAAAGTTATACGACAGATTTTAGAATCTCTAAGATCTTTATATAAACAATATTTAGCTTTTTCTATATCATAAAGGCCTTGTTTTTGCAAAAAACCGCGTATTTTCGCTATATTTTCAAAAATTTCTTCGTTTTTAACACCATTTAAATCATTTAATTTAAGATAAGATTTAAAAGGTTCAAGATAATATATTTTCAAAAACTCAACGATATAATTTGCTATATCATCAATGTTAACTATACCTTCTTTTACTGATCCAATTATAGATAATTTTATTGCACTCTCTTGATCTTTAAATTTTGGTTCAAGTATTCCTGGACTATCTAACATATCTAATCCATCTTTTATCTTAAACCGCGATACAGCTTTAGTGACTCCTGGAGTATTAGCTGTAGTTTGAAGTTTTTTTGGTGCAAGCAGATTAATAAAAGTTGATTTACCAACATTTGGTATACCGATAACCAAACCTCGTGTGTTAACCTTAACTATATCTTTTTTTAGATATTTAAGAGATTTTTCATTTGCTATTTTATCAATCATTTCAAGGATTATATTTTTAGACTTATTATCATTTAAATTGATAGCTAACACATCATTTTTATCATTAGATAATTCCTTAATCCAATTATTGGTCATATCAACATCAGCTAGATCTACTTTATTCAAAATATACAATTTTCTTTTGTTTGATATTAAATTATCCAAATCATGATTAAAAGTAGTTTGCGGAGCTCTAGCATCTAATATGATAACAACAAAATCAACTAATTTAAGCTTTTCAGCTATCTTGTTAGTTGCTTTCTTC
>CAZJPX010000129.1:0-1537 GCA_964548325.1 uncultured Staphylococcaceae bacterium | reverse complement strand
ACTATGTTAAAAACATGATTACTGGTGCTGCTCAAATGGATGGAGCAATTCTTGTTGTCGCTGCAACAGATGGTGTCATGCCTCAAACTAGAGAGCACATCTTACTTGCAAGACAAGTTGGAGTTCCAGCAATTGTTGTCTTCTTAAATAAAACCGATTTAGTTGATGATCCAGAACTCATTGAACTTGTTGAAATGGATGTTAGAGATCTTCTTTCTAAATATGGTTTCCCAGGAGACGATGTACCAGTTATTAAAGGTAGTGCAAAGAAAGCACTCGATGGAGATGCAAATGAACAAGCAAATATCACTGCATTAATGGAAGCATGTGATGCATACATCCCAGAACCAAAAAGAGAAAAAGATAAACCATTCTTAATGCCAATCGAAGACGTTTTAACTATCACTGGTCGTGGTACTGTTGTCACCGGTAGAGTTGAAAGAGGTTCTGTTAAACTTAACGATGAAGTTGAGATCGTTGGAATTAAACCAACAAGAAAGACAGTTGTCACTGGTATTGAGATGTTTAGAAAGATTCTAGATTTTGCTGAAGCTGGTGATAACGCTGGTATCTTACTTAGAGGTGTAGCACGTGATGAAGTTGTTAGAGGTCAAGTTCTTGCAAAACCAGGAAGTATCACTCCACATTCAAAATTTGTATGTTCATGTTATATCTTAACTAAAGAAGAAGGTGGAAGACATACATCATTCGTTTCAAAATATAGACCACAATTCTTCTTCCATACAACTGATGTCACTGGAACAATTCATCTTCCAGATGATGTCAAACTTGTTATGCCAGGAGAAAATGTTAAATTCACCGTTGAATTAATTCACCCAGTCGCTGTTGAAAAAGGTACACAATTCTCAATCAGAGAAGGTGGAAGAACAGTCGGTGCTGGACAAGTTACTGATATTATTAAATAATTAATATTTAATTAAATTTTATTAAAGTAGTGATGTGATGTTACAAAAAGAACTCTTTATGAGTTCTTTTGTTGCTTTAAATCATATATCAATATTGTTAAAAAAGGAGTTAGATAGATTATGAGAGTTAAATTAAATCCAAAAGCGTACGTGTATCCTCAACCTGTTTTGATTGTCGGTACATATGATCAAGATGGTACACCTGATGCGATGAATGCTGCATGGGGTGGAGTATCTGATTCAAGGGAAATATCTATGTGTTTAAGTAGTACACATAAGACGGTTAAAAATATTCTTCTTAAAAAAGAATTCACTGTTTCAATGGGAACTAAATCTAGTATGGTCGCCTGTGACTTTGTAGGTATAGTTAGTGGAAATAACGTAAATGATAAAATAAAAAAGGCTGGATGGCATGTTATTAAATCAGATGTAGTGGATGCACCACTTTTTGAAGAGCTACCTTTAGCTTTAGAATGTAAACTTGTAAGCTATAATGAAAAGACTGGGATAGTTAAAGGAGAGGTAGTTGGAGTGTCAGTTGATCAATCAATTCTCACCAATAATAAAATAGATGTAGATAAGCTTGAAGCTATAAGCTATGATCCATCAAA
>CAZJPX010000128.1:0-1572 GCA_964548325.1 uncultured Staphylococcaceae bacterium | reverse complement strand
AGAGTTAACTGATGGAACAAGTCATAATGGATACTTTTATAATGAGACTGTATTAGAAGCAGTGGCTGATTATTTAACAGAGAGATTATAAATTGTTTTAAATTTATGGTATTTTTGCGTCGTTTTCAACAAAAATAAAGGTTTTTGGTTAATTATGCTCTAATCTTTAAGTGAAGTAATTGGCACTACATATACACCATCTAATCTTCTATAGGCGGTCGTTGCAAAACCACAAATTATACATAACACACTAGGCTCTCTTTTAGTTTCGTGTTTTGCAATTTCTTTGAGTTTTAATAATTTTTTTGCTGCTTTGTCTAATTGGTTTGTACCCAGTACTATTTCAAAAGCACACCAATGATCATTATAAAAATCAATAACAACATCAGCTTTCATATTAGAATAATCCATATAATGATATACATCAGCATCAAACGATTCTGCATATACTTTAAGATCTCGTATACATAAGTTTTTAAATAGTCGTTCAAATGTTTCTATGTCATCATATAGTTTTTCCGTTGATAGATCTAATAACGCACAAACCAATGATGGATCACATAAATGATATTTAGTCATTTGTTTTCTTCTAATCAAAGATCTAATTCTATATGTAAAAGGATCTTGATTATCTAATATAAATACTCTTTCTAATAAATCAAGGTATGTACACAATGTGTCATAATCTATGTGTTCGTTTTCTGTTTCTTTAATATCACTTCCTAATTTTCTTTTGGAGACTAACTTGCCTTCATTTCTTGCTAATGATTTAAGTAATAAAAGTATCTTGTTAATATTGTGTCTTTTTCCATCCATGAATTTTAAGTTAACTTCAAGGATTTCATTAATATATTTTTTAATAATTCCTTGTGCTTCATTACTATTTAAACCTATAACCTCAGGATAACCACCACGCACTATTAGATCTCCTAAATTAATAAAAGGCTTAAATTCAATTGCTTGTTCTTTCATTATTCCGTTACATAGTTCTTTTAAAGAAACAGTCCCTGTAGAATCTCCTGACTCATATAAAGACATTGTTCTCATCCTTAGTGAGCCAATTCTACCTGCTCCACTATGTGTAACTCCCTTAATAGGAGGTCTTGAACAGCCTGTTAAAATAAACTGACCCTTTTTACCTCGCATATCAACCTGCCTGCGCACAGCATCCCGAATTAATGGTACTTCCCACCATTCTTTTATTAATCTTGGTGTTTTCCCTCCCAATACTAAATCAGACGATATTTGTGCTAATTGTCTATTATTAAAATTATTTTTAGGGTCACTTAAATTAATTTCGCTTTTAGCATATAAAGATGCTGAACTTGTTTTACCACACCATTTAGGTCCATCAATACAAACAGCACCAAATGTAGAAATATAAAACTTTATTTTTTCATCTATAATTCGTGATTTATATTTGTTTGCACCAATAGTTTTGCTCATTATATTTCCTTTCTTTTGTTAAATTATATCATTATCTGTTATATTTTGATATTGAAATCGGTAATATTTTTAATACATAATCGGTAATATTCGATGTTTTTTGCAAATAACGGGACATTTTGTCCC
>CAZJPX010000127.1:0-1588 GCA_964548325.1 uncultured Staphylococcaceae bacterium | reverse complement strand
TCACAAAAATAATTAAAGAATATCAAACTAAGGAGTTAGCATAAACATATGGCAACAGTAGAAAAAATAAAAAATATTAAAGATTTGCAAGGAAAAATTTCAAAATGTGAGAAATGTTTGAGTGATAAATTCTCAGGAAAAGATGGGAAACGCCACATCGTTGTGTGTGGAGGAACTGGATGCTTAAGTAGTGAATCTCAAACAATTATTGATACATTTGCATCTTTAATAAAGGAAAAAGGATTAGAAAATAAAGTAACCGTCAACGTAGTTGGTTGCTTTGGTTTTTGTTCTCAAGGACCATTTGTAAAGATTTATCCAGAAGATACATTATATAGAATGGTTAAACCATCTGATTGTTTAAAAATAATTGAAAAAGATATCATCGAAAATCAAATTGTCGAAGAACTCTTATATGTTGATCCAAACACCAATGAAAAAATACAAAAACAAGATGATATTGTTTTTTATAAGAAACAATTACGAATTGCATTGCATGGATGTGGAAGTATCAACCCAGAAGAAGCAGATGAAGCCTTTGGATATGATGCTTTTAAAGCACTCATTAAAGCTCTATCACTAAAACGACAAGATGTCATAGATGAAATCACCAATAGCGGTTTAAGAGGAAGAGGTGGAGCCGGATTCTTAACTGGTAGAAAACGGCAATTCGCATATGATCAAAAAAGTGAAACCAAATATGTAGTATGTAACGGAGATGAAGGAGATCCAGGAGCGTTCATGGATCGATCTATTCTAGAAGGAAATCCTATTAGTGTAATTGAAGGTATGATGATTGCAGGATATGCAATTGGAGCAGAAAATGGATATTTCTATGTTAGAGCAGAATATCCAATCGCTGTTAAAAGACTTCAAATTGCAATCAAAGAATTAGAAGAAGTTGGCCTTCTTGGAGATAACATACTAGGTAGTAAATTTAATTTTAGAGTACACTTAAGACTTGGAGCTGGTGCTTTTGTCTGTGGAGAAGAGACAGCTCTTTTAAATTCTATCGAAGGTCAAAGAGGAATGCCTCGACCAAGACCTCCATTCCCTGCTGTTAAAGGTTTATGGGGTAAGCCTACTATCATTAATAATGTCGAAACCCTTGCTAATGTCCCCTATATTATTAGAAATGGAGCAACTGAGTTTGCAAAAATAGGTACTGAAAAATCTAAAGGAACGAAAGTCTTTGCACTTGGAGGTAAAGTTAAAAATGTTGGTTTAGTAGAAGTACCAATGGGTACTACCCTTAGAGAACTAATCTATGATGTCGGTGGAGGTATACCTAATAACAAAAAGTTCTTAGCTATTCAAACCGGTGGGCCTAGTGGAGGTTGTCTTACAGCAGATGAACTCGATACTCCAATCGATTATGATAATCTCGTAGAAAAAGGTTCGATGATGGGAAGCGGAGGAGCTATCGTCATGGATGAAGATAATTGTATGGTTGATGTTGCAAAGTTCTACCTTGAGTTTATCTGTGATGAGAGCTGTGGTAAATGTACACTTTGTAGAATAGGTACAAAACGTTTACTTGAACTATTAAATAAAATTACTGATGGGAAAGGAACCCTTGAAGATATAG
>CAZJPX010000126.1:0-1634 GCA_964548325.1 uncultured Staphylococcaceae bacterium | reverse complement strand
TGTGATCTAATTATCAATCTAAAGAAAGATAAAGCATTATATATAATCGATGAATATCAAAAGATGATTTATGAAAAAGAATTTGATGAAGAAGCAGTTGGAGAATTAATCGCATTCATCAATACTCATAAACAAGCATCTCGTATCAAATGTGCAACTCTTGGAAGTGATGGAATAACAAAATTATTGGAGAAGGTTAAAGATGCCAAATAAGAAGAATTTAAATATCGGTGAATCAAGACTCAAATATAACTTTAAAGATGATATCAAAGCACTATATTCTACTGGACTAGGCTTAAATGAAGAAGTCATAAAAGCAATCTCAAAAGCAAAAGAAGAACCAGAATGGATGCTAAAGTACCGTCTTAAATCTTATAAGACGTTTAAAAAGATGCCTCTACCTAACTTTGGACCAGATCTTTCTTTTTTAGAATTTGATAGTTATACATACTACACCAAATATGTAAAAGGAGAAGAACAAAACTGGGAAGAAGTACCAGATAAAATAAAAGAAACATTTAAACGCCTCGGCATCCCAGAAGCAGAACAAAAATATCTATCTGGAGCATCAACTCAATATGAATCCGAGATGGTATACCATAACATGTTAAAAGAGGTTGAAGAAAAAGGAGTCATCTTCTTATCTACCGATATGGGATTGAAGTTGTATCCAGATCTCTTTAAAAAATATTTTGGAATGGTCGTTCCTCATAATGATAATAAATTCTCAGCTTTAAATGGAGCTGTCTGGAGTGGAGGTAGTTTTATCTACGTACCAAAAGGGGTCAAACTTGATAAACCACTTCAATCATATTTTAGAATCAACAATGAAAAGACAGGTCAATTTGAAAGAACACTGATCATCTGTGATGAAGGAAGTGATGTCCACTACATTGAAGGATGTACCGCTCCAATATATTCAAAAGAATCATTACATGCTGCTGTAGTTGAAATCATAGTATTAAAAGGAGCTAAATGTAGATACTCGACTGTTCAAAACTGGTCTAATAATATTGTAAATCTAGTCACTAAAAGAGCATTTGTATATGAAGATGCCTCAATGGATTGGATCGATGGAAATATTGGCTCTCAAGTGAATATGAAATATCCAGCTTGTATCTTAAAAGGTGAAAGAGCAAAAGGAACATGTATCTCAATTGCTGTAGCTGGTAAAGATCAAATACAAGATGCTGGAGCAAGAATGATCCATGAAGCTAAAAACACCTCTAGTGAAATCATCTCTAAAACGATTGTTTCAGGAGGCGGAGTATCTAACTATCGAGGAACTGTAAGAATATTAAAACAAGCAGAAGGTTCTAAGACTCATGTTGAATGTGACACATTAATTTTAGATGATAAATCTAAAACAGATACCATTCCAAGAAATCAATGTTTCAATAACTCATCTTTTATGGAACATGAAGCGACTGTCTCTAAAGTTGATGAAGATATCTTGTTCTATTTGATGTCTCGTGGTATCAAAAAAGAAGATGCAATTCAGATGATAATAATGGGATTTATCGAACCATTCTCAAAAGAGTTACCTTTAGAATATGCTGTTGAACTAAATCAATTGATTAAGATGGATATGGAAGGTAGTGTCGGTTGATGAAAAAGAATAATACCTATGACAT
>CAZJPX010000125.1:0-1666 GCA_964548325.1 uncultured Staphylococcaceae bacterium | reverse complement strand
GTATTAGATTCAATTGAAAAATCTAAATATAAACTATTAGAATATGAAAATAAATTAAGATTTTATAAAAAATCTATGCAAATTTATGATATTTTGGAAAAAAATAAGGTAAATGAAGAAATTAAAAATAAAATTATAGAGGAGTTAAAATAACATATGGCTTTTGAAAATCTATCTGAAAAATTTAGTGGAATTATTAAAAAGTTAAAAGGGCAAGCACGTTTAACCGAAAGCAATATGGATGAGATGTTAAAAGAGGTCCGTATCGCTCTTTTAGAAGCTGATGTTAATTATAAAGTTATCAAAGAATTTATCGATGAGATAAGACAAAAAGCCCTAGGAACTCAAGTATACAACAAACTCAATCCATCTGAGATGGTCATTAAGATTGTTAAAGATGAACTAGTTGATCTTTTAGGTAGTGATAAAAGTGAAATAAATTTCAACAAAAATAAACCTACTATCATCATGCTTGTTGGTCTACAAGGATCTGGTAAGACAACAACTGCAGCAAAGCTTGCTAATCTAATGAAAACCAAACTTAAAAAGAAAGTGTTGCTTGCAGCATGTGACGTCTATCGACCAGCGGCTGTTGATCAATTAGCTCAACTTGCTGATCAAATAAAAGTAGATCTTGTCAACATGGGTACAAAAGTTAATCCAGTAGATATTGCAAAAGCAGCAAAAAAGAAAGCATTTGATGAAAGATATGAAGTATTAATCCTTGATACTGCAGGCAGACTTCAAATCGATGAAATATTAATGAAAGAGTTAAAAAATATTAAAAATGATGTCTATCCAGATGAAATATTACTTTTAACAGATGCAATGGCAGGCCAAGATTCTGTAAATGTTGCTAAAACATTTAATGAATGGCTTGGATTAACTGGTGTCATCATGTCTAAGATGGATGGTGATGCAAGAGGAGGAGCAGCTTTATCTATTGCTCATGTGACAGGTGTTGCTATTAAATTGATTGGTACAGGAGAAAAAATTGATAAAATTGAACTTTTCCACCCAGATCGAATGGCTGATCGAATTCTTGGAATGGGAGATATTGTATCTCTGGTTGAAAAAGTTCAAGAAGAAATCGATGAGAAACAAGCAAAGCAAACAGTTTCCAAAATGATGGAAGGCAAATTTACATTAAATGATATGCTTGAACAATATAAACATATTCGTAAACTTGGTTCGGTTTCTTCATTGCTTGGTGCAATTCCTGGAATGCCTAAGGTTTCAAAAGAACAAATCAGTGCAGCAGAAGATGAAATGAAAATTTTTGAATCGATTGTTAATTCTATGACTCCATATGAAAGAAACAATCCTGAATGTTTAAAAGCTTCTAGAAAAACTCGTATTGCAAAAGGTGCTGGAAAAACAAATGCTGATGTAAATAGAGTTATTAAAAAGTATGAACAAATTAAAGAAGTAATGAAAAATATGAAAGGTAAAAATGGAGGTTTCCAAATGCCTCCAAACTTTAATAATTTCAGACCTAAATAATTATATTTTTTAATTTTATTGGTTTTAGCAGGGTTTTTGATAAATATATAGATATTTTTTAATAAACTATTATTTTATAGCTAATACTATTAATTTAGAGAAGTGCTCATTGTAGAAGTTGGTATAGCAAAGCCTACTCCATATACAATGTATCCGCTTTGAT
>CAZJPX010000124.1:0-1667 GCA_964548325.1 uncultured Staphylococcaceae bacterium | reverse complement strand
TTAAGTAGAGGTTTAACTACTTTCTTGATATTTCCATCTTCAAATGGATTTCTAAGTTTTGCCTTTTCTAAGAGCTCAACAAATGGATATTTGCCACCAAGTTTTAATAACTTGATATATTTCTTAAATGCTTTATCCCAGTCTTTGTTCATCTCTACTTTAAATTGGAAGGCGATTACTTGAGCAAGTGTGTAGTCAATGTAGTAGAAAGGAGAACCAAAGATATGAGATTGTCTAACCCACAATCCTCCTTTTTCTAAATAATCAAATCCTTCGGTGTTATACCATGGACGATACTTTCTGTCGATCTCTCTCCATTTAGCACAACGCTCTGCATGAGTTACATCGACGTTTTCATATACCCAATGTTGGAATTCATCAACAGCTGCTCCATATGGTAAGAATGCAAGTGCATCAGCTAGATGTTTATATTCATATCTTTTAGCATCTTTTCCAAAGAATTTATCTATCCACCTGATAGCAAAAAATTCCATCGACATCGAATGGATTTCACATGCTTCTAATGTTGGATTCCTTAAATCTGGAATTTTGATTGCACTACCTAAATGTCCTTGATATGCATGACCAAATTCATGAGTCAATGTATCAACATCTGCGCTAGTTCCATTACTATTTGAAAAGATAAATGGCATCTTATATCTTGGAAGAATGGTCATATATCCTCCACCCATCTTACCTGGTTTTGCTTCTAGATCCATGTAGCCATTGTTATACATTTCATCAAAGAATTCACCAGTTTCTTTTGACATCTTGTGATACATCTCACTAGCTGATTTTGCAAGTTGTTTGATGTCTCCGATTGGTTTTGGATTTCCATCTAAGAAAGTGATGTTGTAATCGACACATAATGGTTTAGTAATACCAAGATGTTTCATTTGAGCTTTCTTAAGTTTAGTTACAGCTGGTACAACATCGTTATATATTTGTTCACGATATCCTTTAACTTTATTAGCATCATAGTCAAGTCTACCAAGCATTCTATATCCTAGTTCGATGAAATTTTTATATCCAAGTTTTTTAGCCATACGATCTCTTAAGTGTACTAACTTATCATATATCTCACCGATCTTTTCATCGTTATCAGATAAGAAACCAAATAATGCTTTGGTAGCTCTAATTCTTGTATCTCTATCTTCAGAGGTGGTGTATTTTCCAAGTTGACTTAGATTACATACTTCACCATTAAATTCTATTTGAGCACTAGCAAGTAGTGCACTATATTCATTAGACAATTTATTGTTTTCAATAAGTTCTTCAATGATCTTAGGATCAAAAGATAATTTATTGTTTTCATAAATCTTAAAGATTGTATCTCCAAGTTTTTCTTTTAATTCATCTAAGTATTTTGATTTTAATAATTCATTTTGAAAATTAATTGCTAACTCTGTTATTTTTGGAGATATCTCATCTGCAAGATTATTGGCTTTTTCATATTCTTTATTTGTCGTATCAATTGAGTATCTAACAGATATAACTGTTAAATCTGTCATAAAATCATCTTGTAGTTTATATACTTTCTTTATAACACTAAGTACTTCATTAGCACTCTTTGCCCATTTAACAGCAAGTATATAATCTCCATACTTCTTAGTTAATTTCTTTAAAGATGGAACTTTTAAAGGGATGTCATTAAAATTCATAATTGT
>CAZJPX010000123.1:0-1700 GCA_964548325.1 uncultured Staphylococcaceae bacterium | reverse complement strand
TTGCTAGATTATAATCGCGCCGGTATACCTCTTGTTGAAATCGTCTCATGTCCTGATATGAGAACAGGAGAAGAAGCTAGGAAATATGTAGAGAAAATAAGAGATATTGTTACCTTCTCTAATGTTAGTGATGGAAAGATGGAAGAAGGATCCTTAAGGTGTGATGTAAATATTTCAATTAGACCGTATGGTAGTGATAAGTTTGGTACAAAAGTTGAGGTCAAAAACCTTAACTCAATATCTAACATCGAAAAAGCAATCGACTATGAAATTAAAAGACAATCAGAGTCATTACTTTCTGGTATACCAATTCAACAAGAAACAAGAAGATTTGATGAAGCAAAAAAAGAAACTGTTTTAATGAGAGTTAAAACTGATGCTGTGGATTATAAATATTTCACTGAACCTAACATTCCACCAATTAATCTATCAAAGAAGTTCATTGATGATGCAATTAGCACATGTCCAGAACTATACGATTCTAAATTAGATAGATATTTAAATGAATACAAAATTAGTGAAGTAGACGCAAAAATAATTTTAAATAATGTTGATTTTGCAAAGTTTTTTGATGAAATATGCAGTTTTTCTACTTCTTATCAAAATATTGCAAACTTTCTAATTACTACTATCCAAGGATATCTAAATAAAGAAAATTTAAATATAAAAAATTATAAAGTTGAACCAAAATATATAGCTGAATTAGTGGAGATGTTAAAAAATAAAGAGATAAATTCTACTCAAGGAATGGATATATTTAATGCACTAAATGAGAAAAACATCTCTCCTAAGAAACTAGCTTCTGAAATGGGTGCAACATTAATCAATGATGAAACATTAATTCGCAATCTTGTATTAGAAGTTATAAAAGATAATCCTACTCTACCTGCTGATTTCAAAGCTGGTAAAACTCGAACACAAGGCTTTATTATGGGAAATATTATGAAAAAAACCGGAGGCAAGATTAATCCTGCCCTAGCAAATAAAATAATATTAGAAGAACTTAATAAATAATGGCAAAGATTCAAATTAAATACATAACTCGTGATAACAACGAAATAAAAGAATTTAGAACTAAAAACAATTTTCTTGATGACTTTGAGATAAATAAATTCTTAGATGATTTTCATCATTTTGGACTCACCTATTATAAATTCTCTAAGATTGTTGGATTAGTATTTTTCATAAATGATGAAACAAATAAGACTTTAATAATAGATAAAGCATATCTTTTAAACAATGATGATATAAAAGACATTATATATTTTGTTTCAAATAAATTTCGATTTTATAAAATTACACTTGAACTAAAATACACTAGATCTAACTTTTATAAAATCTACGAGCATGAAAAGAAAGAAAATCTCGTAACGATTTATTTCAATAATTTATCAAATTATTAGTTTTTGCACGTTTTTTAAAAAATAAAGCACATTATTACGAGATTTTCTTTTTTTCTTTTCATGCTCAAGCAACAATAAAGCGATTACTCTTTATTATTGAAGTTAAAATATTTTATAATTTATACGTTACTAGAAGGAGGGGATTATGCTAAAAGATATTCTAGTTTTCTCATTATCTTCAAGTATAGCACTTACAAAAAAGGTATGTAATATCTTAGGAGTAGAGATGTCTAAATCCTATGTCCATCATTTTGCTGATGGGGAATGCCTTGTTAAATGCGATTGCGATGTTAGAGG
>CAZJPX010000122.1:0-1724 GCA_964548325.1 uncultured Staphylococcaceae bacterium | reverse complement strand
ATTCATCGATTATATATAATGCTTTATCTTTCTTTAGATTGATAATTAGATCACATAAGATATCTGTAGATGCAGTTGAAATAGTACAAGCAATTCCATCAAAACATGCATCTTTAATAATTCCTTTTTCAACCTTTAGATAAATAAAAATATCATCAATACAACTAGCTGAATTCATTTCAATAGAAAGATAGTCATCTTTGTTAGATGGTGTCTTTCTATGAATCGGATTTGAATAATGATCCATAATAATTTCTCTCATCATTTGTACACTAATCGAAATAGGCATCTAAGAAATTCTCTCCTGTTTTTAATACTTCTACTAAATAATCTATCTCTTCAATTGTATTATAAAAATAAAAACTTATCCTCACTGTACCAAATGCACCGAGTCTATCTTTTAAAAGTTTTGCACAATGTTCCCCGCTTCTTACACATATTCCTTTGCTATTTAGATAACTTGCTTCATCTTGAGGGAAGACATCTTTTACATTGATTGTGATGATAGCAGCATCAGCAGATTCGTTATAAATAATTATGTTTTGCAATGATTTTAATTTAGAAATAGCATATTTTCGAAGATGTGATTCATATTCTTGAATATTGTCCATACCTATATTTTCTAGATAATCTATTGCTGCGCCTAGTCCATATATGCCTTCTAGATTTAATGTACCAGCCTCAAATTTAGCAGGAGGTTCAAGGTATGCAACATTGCCACACATATCAAATTTAGCATTATCTCCACCTCCACTCATCAGAGGTTCCATATTTGTTAAGAGATTATATTTTCCATATAACACTCCAATACCTGTAGGACCTAACATCTTATGTCCACTGAATGTTAAGAAATCACAATCTAAATCTTTAACATCAACTTTCAAATGTGGAACAGATTGAGCAGCATCGACAATCACCAATGCTTTTGAATTTTTATGTACGTATTTAGATATTGATTTGATATCTACTAGATATCCAAGAACATTGGTAACTTGAGCAATAGATACAATCTTAGTATTTGGTGTCATAACTTTTTTAAGATTAGTAAGTGTTAATTTACCTTCTTTTGTAAGAGAGATGTATTTAATTTTTGCTCCAGTCACTTCAGATACTTTAAACCAAGGTAGGACATTAGATGCATGTTCTGCCTCGGTTAATAATATTTCATCGTTTTTATTTAAATATTTAATTCCATATCCAAATGCGACCATGTTTAAAGACATTGAAGTGCCACTTGTAAATACGACCTCTTGTTTATTAGCATTGATAAATTTAGCAACTTTATCTCTAACGTTATCAACGGTGGTATCTACTCGATAGGCAATATTATAGTCTCCTCGATGAGAATTAGCTGTGTCTTCAAAATAATATTTTTTAACAGCTTCTAAAACTGAATATGGTTTAAAGGTAGTAGAAGCATTATCAAAATAACAAAATCTAGCATTTTTCTTTTTGAGCTTTTGATTTAGCATTGGAAAATCTTTTCGATAATCGTGAGGATTAATCAAAGTTAAATCCCTCCTTAATTGCATTATCTATGATCTTTGCTTCTTTACTTGTGAAGTATTGCTTTATTGGTTCTAGATATCCAAGAGTGATAAGTTTTCTAGCTTCATTCGTAGTTAGTCCACGTGATTTTAAATAAAAGATATGTTCTTCATTTAAAGAGCCAATTGCACATCCATGTGATGCTTTAACATCATCACAATCTATCCTTAAAGTTG
>CAZJPX010000121.1:0-1742 GCA_964548325.1 uncultured Staphylococcaceae bacterium | reverse complement strand
TTTTTAAATGTTGCTATTTATTTACTTTGTAAATATTTATAAAATATTTACATGTTAAGTCTTTATACGCTAATTGCGGAAAGGTGAGGAGAATAAATGAAATATCAAAATTTAATTAACCAAATGACTCTTGAAGAGAAAGCTTCTTTGATGTCTGGTAAAGATTTTTGGCAAACAAAAAACATTGATCGACTAGGGATCCCTTCTATTTTTTTAAGTGATGGACCTCATGGATTAAGAAAACAAGCAGCTGCAGCAGATCATTTAGGATTGAATCCTTCAATACCTGCTACTTGTTTCCCAACAGGTGTCACAATGGCAAACACATTTAATCCTGAGCTCGGTGAAAAACTTGGTAGAGCTCTTGGTGAAGAAGCTGTTTCAATGGATGTTAGTGTTGTATTAGGTCCAGGATTAAATATTAAACGTAATCCAAGAAATGGAAGATGTTTTGAATATTTTAGTGAAGATCCATACCTTGCTGGTAAGATGACTGCTGGTTATGTTAGAGGTATTCAATCTAATGGGATTGCAGCATGTATTAAACACTTTGCATGTAACTCTCAAGAAGAGAAGAGATTAACTCTTGATAGTGTACTAGATGATAGAACACTTCGTGAAATATACCTTGAAGCATTTGAAATTGCAGTTAAAGAATCAAAACCAAAAGCAATCATGTCTTCATATAACCTCGTCAACGGTACATATGCCAATGAACATGAATTATTGCTCGTTGATATACTTAGAAAAGAATGGGGTTTTAATGGAGTAGTAGTCACTGACTGGGGTGGAAACAACGATAGAGTAAAAGCTATTAAAACTCTTAACTCACTCGAGATGCCAGCAAACGATGGAGACACCGATAGAGAGATTGTAAAAGCTGTAAGAGAAGGAAAACTTGCTGAAGCAAAATTAGATGAATGTGTCGATTTATTATTGACTCTCATTTTTGATACAAAGAAGGCATTTGAAAGAAAAATAAAACAATTTGATGTTGAAGCACATCATAGAATTGCAAAAGAATGTGCTTTAGAAGGTATAGTACTTCTTAAAAATAAAGGTAAAATACTACCTTTAAGGCCAAGAACAAAAGTTGCTTTAATTGGTGATTTTGTATCTAACCCACGATATCAGGGTGCTGGTAGCTCTATTGTCAATCCAACTAAACTTGAAAATACATTAGAAGAAATTAAAAAATATAATTTAGATTGTGTCGGTTATGAAAAAGGTTTCCATCGATATGGAAAGAAATCTAAAGGATTAATTAAGAAAGCTAGTGAATTATTAAGTAAAGCTGATGTTGGTTTAGTATATCTAGGATTAGATGAAATAACCGAAGCCGAAGGTTCAGATAGAAGAAACATTAGAATTCCAGAAAATCAAGTTCTTCTACTTAGAGAGTTAGCAAAACTTCAAAAGAAACTTGTCGTTATCTTATCTTGTGGAAGCGTGGTTGAAGTATCTAGTTTAGAAAATTATTGTGATGGATTATTACATGCATATTTGACCGGACAAGCCGGTGCTAGTGCCATATTAGATATACTTACTGGAAAAGTATGTCCATCTGGTAGACTATCAGAAACAATACCTAATAAATATAGAGATCTTGCTACACTTAACTACTTCCCATCAAGAAAGAACACTGCAGAATATAGAGAAGGAATATTTGTTGGTTATAGATACTTTGATACAAATAATATACCAGTCGATTATCCATTTGGATTTGGTTTATCTTATACAAC
>CAZJPX010000120.1:0-1773 GCA_964548325.1 uncultured Staphylococcaceae bacterium | reverse complement strand
AAGATCGCTGACCACCAAATTACCAAAGTTTGGAATTAGAGCGGCTATAAATAGAACTAAAATGTAAATAAAGCATCCTGAAAGAAAACCATATCCCGCTCCAGCAACACCTCCAACAATTCTATCAGCAACAAATCCTTCATTCTTTTGTTCCATATAGTTCTTAATAGGCTTTGCTATTAATTTATATACAAGAGAAAAAACAATTCCAAAAACAATCCATAAAATGATAAATATGATGGAATACACTATTAGCACTACTGCAAGATTTGAAGAACCAGAGAAAATACTAGTGAAAAAACTACTTATAATAAGATTCCTTGTTAAATACGAAGAAAGTATCAAAGCCCCTATCCAAGCAAGTCCTTTAATAGGTGATTTTTTTGGATTCCTAAAAGCTCCACGCACTGCACCTAATACGGTACTTAATAAAACGTATAAATAAAAACAAATTTCAATTACTGACATAACGTTTACCTCGCAAATATATTAGCTTAAGTAATGAACATAATCTAGTACACATTATTTTTTGTATTTAATATAGAATTTATATCTTCTTATTGTATGTTAGCAAGACATCTCCTTTGTAGACAGTAATTATTGCTGTTTTACCAACAAACTCATTATCTATACCGAGAGGAAAGCTATTAGAAATTACCTTATGATTTAAATCGTATTTAGCGTTTTTTATTGACACAGTAGATTTGTTGGATAGAGAAAACAAAGAAAAATACCCAGCAAAATCGTTTGCAAATTCTTTTGTTTCTTTTGATAAAATTTCTAAAAATTGCCTGTTTTTTATCAAAAATCCTGCTAAACCTAATTTTTTTATAAAAAGTAATATCTGAATGTTCGCTAAACTATGTTCAATTCTCTTACCTAAGCATCCGTATAGATAAAAAACTTTATACTCCTTTTCTATGCCTAGTTTTACTGCTTCAAAAACATCCGTTGTATCTTTTTCCTTATTTAGCACAATGGTTTTGATATCTTTTGGAATTTTCTTGATACTGTCCATATCACCAACAATATAATCTATATTAAGTCCATTATTTTTGATTTGATCATATCCACCATCACAAGCAATCAAAAGATCTCCTTCATTTTTGATTATTGATTCATTATCTAGTTCACCATTTCCAACAATAATACATTTATTCATTTGTGGCCTCCTTCGTTTCTGTTTGCACAGCATCATGCCTATCAACTGGAAACACCTTATTAATATATAAAATAAGTGGCAATAATATAATTGTTAAAATCATAGATATTAAAACTGCTCCAGGAACATATGTTGATTGATATATGAAATTTTCTAACAAGGATAAATATGGATATAATATCATTCCACTAATTGTGTGACCTACATATCTAACAACCATTGCACAAATCGCACCAATAAAAATACCTAATCCATAAAGTAAGTAAACTTGTGAATTGTTATATTGGTGTTTTTTAATGTGTCTATCCACAACATTAAAGAACAACCCAACAAACCCGTATCCAGATAATGCTATTAAATAATCAAAAGGAAATGTCTGCATACCATAACCATCCATTAAACAAGTTATAAATCCAAAATATAGAGCAGAAGCAACCGCTCCTTTAAATCCTCCATATCTAATAGCAACTATAAATAGTGGAATAGCACTGAAAGAAATAGATCCTCCGTTTGCCTGAATTGGTATTTTTGCAAATTGGTCTAGCACTACTGCTAGTGCAACCATTATACTTGTTTCACATATTTCTTTTATCGTATATCGATTATGATTT
>CAZJPX010000119.1:0-1793 GCA_964548325.1 uncultured Staphylococcaceae bacterium | reverse complement strand
ATTGCATACATAAACCCTATCCAATACATCTCTTCTTTGCTAAATAGAGGTTTTTTAGTTGAAGGTTTATACATTTCGTTTAGTTCATCTATCACATCATAATAATCCCAAGAAGTAAATAGTATTGAATTATCAATAAAAGGTTTTGATAAACCACTCATCATAAATCTTCTTATAAACATTGGCGAGCTAAAATTAGCTTCTTCAATTGATTTTTCAAAGACACGGGCTTGAAACTGAGCAGATTTAAATTCTAAATATTCTAAATTTCTCATTTTAAAACCATATCAATATATTTGTCTTTCAATCTAACTTATATAATTTTATATAGTTTAGATTTAATTAGTTGTCCTATACTTCTACCTATATATTCTCTAACACATTCACACTTTTAATTTTTTCATTACGATATTTAAAAGGTGTGACTTGATATTCTTTTAAAAACATTCTTGTAAAATAGCTTTGTTCTGAGAATCCGACCTCTTGAGCAATGCTAGATATTGGAAGATCTGTTGTCCTAAGTAGTTCTGCTCCTTTTTCTAAACGATAGTTGATTAGATAGTTGATTGGAGATTCATTAGTATATTCTTTAAATAATCTCGTACATTTGCTCGGAGAGATATATACACTTTTAGCTAGATCTTCTAACTTGATGTTTTCTGAATAATGATTCTTTATATAATCAATTATTTTTCTAAGTAAAATGATATTGCTATCTGCAACCAACTCTTCTTTTCGATCTTCTTTAAAAGATAGATATAGATGAAAGAAGATTTCATGTACTAAAGAGATAACTTTTAATTCATGAGCTGGTATTTTTTTATTAACGATATCATACATCTCATACATTATTTTACTTATCTCTTTAGACATCTTATCTTCAGCATAAAACCTAAGATGAGATAACGATGCATCGTTTACTATTGGATAAATATATTTTTCAAAGATATCGCCTGTTCTTAAGATCATATCCATCCCAATTGTTAAAACTAAACACTCGTTTCTTTCTACACTTTCTTCTTTTAAACAGTGAAGCTGTCGTTGGTTAATAAAACATAGATCTCCTTTATTTAATAAGAAGGAATCCTTATTTGTTTTACAGGTGTATCTCCCTTTAATTACATTTATTAATTCTATTCCATCATGATAATGAGTAAGTTCTTGTGATACTCTTTCCATCTTTTTAAATGAAATGTCGATTGGTAAATTACTAGTGTTTAATGTCATAATATGAATATCTTTAATAATTTGATTAAATAATACTAAAATTATATATTTTTATGCAATAAAAGTATATAATATGACTATATTATATAAGTGACTTATATGATTAGTCAAATAATTATATGGTCATAACAATAATAAATGGAGGAATTAAATATTATGGAAAAAACACTTAACAAATTATTATCAGATCTAGTCGTATTTTATCACAAACTTCAATCCTATCATTGGTATGTAAAAGGTCCATCCTTCTTCACAGTTCATCCAAAACTAGAAGAATACTATGATAAGATCAATGAATTTGTCGATGAAGTAGCTGAAATCTTACTTCAACTTGATAAAAAACCATTAACTAACTTAAAAGATTTCTTAGCTACAACAGGTATTAAGGAAGGTGTTAAAGACTTCGTATCTGAAAAAGAAGTATATAACGCATTAATTAAAGACTACACCTACTTATTAGATGAAGTAAAAGATGTTAAAGTTAAAGCAGATAAAGCTGGTGAATTCTTAGTATCTGATAAGATGGATGATTGCATTGGAGAATTTTCAAAAGCAATTTGGATGCT
>CAZJPX010000118.1:0-1819 GCA_964548325.1 uncultured Staphylococcaceae bacterium | reverse complement strand
AAATATTTTGTCCATAAAAGCGTTATCAACAAGCAAAATATAAATGTATAATTGATTTATGACAAAGCAAGAAAGCGTTTATAAAAATAACACTGTTACAAAACCATCTAAAAAGATCTTGCCATATTTATTAGATTATCTATTAAATTTAATCTTAACAATGGTTTTATATATTTTTATAAATCTTATAGCTTCTTCAATGCCTTTGTTTAAGAATATACAAACTAACGCAAGCAATGTTCAAACACAATTATATGAAATAGTTAACAGTTCTGGTTTAACATATCAAGGGGATGATGGATATTTAATATCTACAGACACAAGAATTGAACAATTAATAAAAGAAGAGATGATATATGTATTTGAATTAAATGATGATTCATCTAAATTATCTTCTGCTACTTATAGTGGATATCAAGCTTTAAATCTCGAGGATAGAACTCACACCAATCCAATTTATTATTACTATACAAATTATAAAGCCAATAATTTAGATTTATATTTAGATGATAGTAAAAATACATATGGATATGAGTACTATATAAACACAATCGTAGATTTAAATGAATACAGTGATTATTTTGAGTTAGATGTATATGAAGAAGATACTCTTTATCCAATAATAAAATATGAAATTGCTGAAGATATACATCAATACCTTCTTGACGGAATATATTTATATGGTGAAACCGCATATAATACAATCTATAATCTCTATTTCTACGCTTTGAATGATGCGATGGATGATCTAATAAACAACAACTCATCATATGTATCACTAAATGAAGAATACTATGACTATGTATACGACATGTTAAATATTCGAGGCAACTGTTTATTAATATCATATTTTCTATCTACATCTATCATATATCTACTAATGCCAATACTTTTAAAGGAAGGTCGAACAATAGGACTAAGAGCATTTAGATTAATAACACATGATATTAAAGGAAATAAGATAAATATAATAAATAATCTAATAAGATATGGCATATCCATATTCTCATCATTCTCATTATTAATAATTTCATTATTCTTTATATTTACAACCGAAGGAATGTATTTCTTCTCTATCAACCTATTAGGATTTATAAACATATTCATATTAGGAATAGTATCTTTCATCTTCTCTTTAATATCTTATACTTTTACTATTATTATGAAATCAACCAATCAAAACATAGAGGAACTATTATCTATGATGGTTGTTGTTAACTTAGATGAGATGAAAATAGATATAGAGAAAAAAGAAGAAGAAAATAAACTAGATGAAGTAAAAGAAATTAATGAAATAAATGAAGAAGAAAAAGTAGAAGAACATGAAGAATAATAAAGAAGAAAACAACATATTAAACAAAGAAGAAAAGGAAATAGAAAATCCTACATTTTTAAATGAAAACAATTCCGGATCTTCTTCTTTTCTTAGAAAAGAAGAAGATTCATCTAATAAATTAGAAGATAATGATGTAGAAGAAAATAGTATAGAAAATCACGAATTAATTTATGATAGAGCAACTATTCCAAAGAGATTATCTTCTAATTTATTAGATAGTTTTTTATCTTTAATTTTAGGGTTTATATTGTTAACTTTAACTTTTTATTTATTTAACAATAGTAGTTATATTGAAGGGTTAGTTTTAACAAGAAATACTATAGCTGTTGAATCTGGTTTATATGTATTTAATAGTGATGAAATATCTACTAGTAGAGCTAATGTATCTATTACAAATAATACAGAATTAACCACTAATGAAAAGATAGATGAGTTATATGATATTCTTTATACATTTTATTTAGATGAATCATTTTTTGATGA
>CAZJPX010000117.1:0-1877 GCA_964548325.1 uncultured Staphylococcaceae bacterium | reverse complement strand
GCTTAACGTTAATCGAGTTGGGTTATGAGGGAATACCTCATAAACTCCTAGAAGATTATTAATCTTTTAGAGGAGCTATAACAGATTCTTCTTAGAGGATCGTTGTAGTATAGTTGTTGACGATCTTGGAAGGAGAATACACATATGAAAAAATCAATTTTATTGATGGGGGCAACCCTAGGCGTGCTTTCTGCATCTCTTTTTGGATGTGGAGGAGAATTATCAAATGATACGTTAGTCGTAGGAATGGAGGTCGATTATGCTCCATTCAACTGGGCAGAGAGTTCTGCAAATGAGTACACATTACCTGTTAGTAATGCATCAAACACTTGGGCAGATGGTTATGATATTCAAATTGTTAAAAGATTATCTGAAATAACAGGGAAAGATGTCACGATTGTTAGAAGTGCGTGGTCATCACTGATTCCTGATCTTCAAAACAATGTTGTCAATGTCGTCATAGCTGGTATGACTGATACTGAAGAAAGAAGAGAATCGATAGATTTCACAGATGAGTACTATAGAAGTGAACTAGTCTTAGTCACAAGTAGTACATATGCAAATCAATATGATGGTCAAACATTAGATGTAGATACATTAACTGAGTTATTATCAGGTCAACTTGTCGTCTCTCAAAGCAACACTGTGACGGATGAAGTCATCGATATATTAGAAGAACAATGTGGTGCACGTCATGCAACTCCTCTTTCATCTTTTGCATTATGTGCAACGGATGTTAGTAATGGATCTGCTTTTGCTATGACTGCTGAACTTCCAGTTGCTCAATCAATAGTTGGTTCATTTGATAATCTTGGTATTATTTACGTCGATCAAGATATACTTGGTGAATTATATTATGAACTTGGTGTTTCAATTGGAGTTAAGAAAGGTAATACCGAATTAGTTGATGAATTAAATGAAGCACTTGTTCAAATAACTCAAGAAGAAAGAGAAGAGATAATGGCTGCCGCCGTTTTAAGAAGTAGTTCATTAGAAGAAACGGAATAATAGTTTAAGCATTAAAAAGATTTAAAGGAAATATTTAATATGGCAAGTGATATTGGATCATTACTTCAAGAGTATTGGGATTTTTATCTTCGTGGGACATTTTCAACAATATTTCTAGCAATTATTGGAACAATAGGTGGATTATTAATTGGTATCTTTTTAGGTATAGGAAAAAATTTAGGATATAAATCGTGGTGGAAAGGAACAATAAGTGCAATATGCACTGCATATTCCACTGTCATTAGAGGTACTCCGATGATGGTACAAGCATTACTTTTCAAGTATGGTTGTCAGATGCTTGGACTAAATTGGAATAATATTTTACCAGGAGTAGATGTCTTCAACGGATGGCTTTTTGCAGGTTTAATTGTTATTACATTAAATACAGCAGCATACATGTGTGAGATAGTAAGAGCTGGATTAAATGGAGTAGATAGTGGTCAAAATGAAGGAGCAAGAGCACTTGGTCTAACTTATTCTCAATCTTTGATATTTGTTGTATTACCTCAGGCATTAAGGAATGCTATACCAACAATTGGTAATGAATTGATAGTTAATATCAAAGATAGTAGTGTCTTAAATGTAATTGGAGTCACTGAGTTATACTATGAATCTACAGCAGCTGCTAATAAAGGATATAAATTCATGGCGACGTATATTATTGTGGCTGTGATATACTTAGTCTTAACTTTAATTGCAAATGGAATATTAAAATTAATTGAATTCAAACTTGATAACAAGAAATTTAAAATGAGTCTATTCCATTTCAATGGAAAAACATCAAACGTAGGTTAATAAGAGGAATTAATAAATATGGCATTATTAGAGTTAAAAAATATCAATAAATGGTTTGAAGATGTTGAGATTAT
>CAZJPX010000116.1:0-1882 GCA_964548325.1 uncultured Staphylococcaceae bacterium | reverse complement strand
TTTTTAAAAAAACATAAGTTTTGCAAGAAATTTTATTAAAAAACACCATTATTTAGTGAGAAAAACATTAATTAAAATATAAATATGATTCTTTTTGCAAGTGGTAGAACAGATATATTAACCTATTATCCAAAATGGTTTATTAACCGCATTAAAGAAGGATATATAGATACTAGAAATCCTTTCAATAGAAAACTAGTCTCAAGAATATATTTTGATAATGTTGATATTGTTTTATTTTGTAGTAAAAACCCACTTCCTGCTCTTCAATATTTAGATGAACTAGATGCTAGTTTACCAAACGTTCCTTTAATCTTTCATATAACCATCACTCCATATAATGAAGATATCGAACCTATAACAGGAAAGATAAAAAAAGAGATCATCAATGCCTTAAAAACATTGTCTAAAAGATATGGAAAAGAACAAATATTTTTAAGATATGATCCAGTATTGTTAAATGAAAGATATACCTTAAATTATCACATAAAAGCTTTTTCTAAATTGATTGATGAATTGAACGGACATATTGGAAATATCGTAATTTCTTTTATAGATGAATATAAAAATGTTAGAAACAATGCAAGATATTTAAAATTAAAAGAAATAACAAATGAAGACATCGATAATCTAGGATATCATTTTGGAAAAATATCAAAAGTTAATAACATAAATATTTTTACATGCGGTGAAGAAAGATCTTTAAAAGAATATGGATTCATTAAAGGTGCTTGTATCTCGAAAGAATATGCTTTGAGATTGTTAAAAACCATAAATAAAGAAGTTAAATTTAAAAAACAAACCGCAAGAAAAAATATGCCTTGTGATTGTGTTCAAATGGTAGATATAGGCGAATACAATTCTTGTCTATCTAGATGTAGATATTGCTATGCAAATTTTGATGAATCAAAAATTGATTATAGTTATAAAAATCATGATGATAATTCTTCTTTGCTTGTTGGACAAATCGAACCAGATGACATTATAAAAGAAAGAAAATTATATTATTTAGTTTAGGTCGCGTTTTTATTTAAAAAAGCATATTTTGTTGTTCTAAACAACAAAATAAAAAGATATACCTTTGGTATATCTTTTAAATTTTTATAGTGGCGTCCCGTGCAGGAGTCGAACCCGCAACCTCTTGGTTCGTAGCCAAACACTCTATCCAGTTGAGCTAACGGGACACTATATATATTCTACCTAAATAAAAAACTTTTATCGAAATAAAAGTTCAGTAGTAATTTTAATTTTTAACTGGTCGGGGCGACTGGATTTGAACCAGCGGCCTTCTGCTCCCAAAGCAGACGCGATACCAAGCTACGCTACGCCCCGTGCGTTTATTAATTTTATATCAATGATGGTGGTTATTCAATAATAATTTATTTAAATGAGGAGTTAAATTTACTAGAAAATGACATACCATTTATTGCAATTTTTTGTAATATTTTTATTTAAAATATATCAAAAAAAATTATACAATATTTGTTGTTATTGTACTCAAAGAAATTTATGTAAGAAAGGAATGTGTAGGAATGGATATTGTTTCAAGAATTTCAGAAGAATTAAATTTAAAAACAACTCAGGTTCAATCAGCGATTACCTTAATTGATGAAGGTAATACGATTCCTTTTATTTCTCGTTATAGAAAGGAAGCAACCGGTTATTTAGATGATGCACAGCTAAGACAATTGGATGAAAGATTAAAATATCTAAGAAACTTAGAAGAACGTATTGAAACGGTTTTAAAGTCAATTGAAGAACAAGGAAAGCTGACCGATGAATTAAAAGAACAAATTGAAAATGTTCAAACTTTAGCAGAACTTGAAGATATATATCGACCATATAAACCAAAAAGAAAAACGAGAGCATCTGTTGCAAAAGA
>CAZJPX010000115.1:0-1910 GCA_964548325.1 uncultured Staphylococcaceae bacterium | reverse complement strand
GTTTGAATAACTCTTTGTTTTAATGATTCTGGTACTTCTTCATAGCATTCAAATTCTCTATTGAAGTAACCACTACCTTGAGTTAGAGCTTTTAATTTTGTGACATAATCAAGTGATTCACTTTCTGGAACAAGAGCAATAATAGTTGTTGTTTCATCTCCTTTATCTTCAACTTCTTGAACTCTTGCTCTTCTTGAATTTAGATCACTCAAAACATCACCCATGTATACATTATCAACATGTATGTTAACTCTTAAGATTGGTTCTAAGATGGTTGGATTACATTTCATGTATGCTTCTTTAAATGCAAGTACAGCAGCCATCTTAAATGCTAATTCATTTGAATCAACAGGATGATATTTTCCATCCATCAATGTACCTTTAACATTGATTACTGGGAATCCAGCAAGTAGTCCTTGATCAAGAGCTTCAAAGAATCCTTTTTCAACTGCTGGGAAATAGTTTTTAGGAACACTTCCACCAAATATTTGTTCATTAAAGTTGCTATCTTCATCTGTTGGTTCATACTTCATTTCAACAACTCCATAGAATCCACTACCTCCGCTTTGCTTGATATACCTACCTTGAGCAGAAGCAGAGGACTTAATTGTTTCACGATAACAAACTTTTGGTTCATCAAGTATCAATTCTAATTTGTAGTTTGTTTTAATTTTTTCAAATACAAATTGAAGATGAGAATCTGATATTCCTCCAATTAATAATTGTTTTGTTTCTACATTTCTTTTTATTTCTAATGAAGGATCTTCTTTTTTGATCTTAGCTAAAGCTGGATTGAGTTTTTCTTCATCTTTTTTATCTTTTAATGAGACAGCCTTAAATGCGACAGCGGTAGGGAACCTTGCTTCATCAAAGATCACAACATTGTTCTTATCACAAATTGTATCTGACGTACTTAAATCATTTAACTTAGAAATACAAACGATATCTCCAGCAATTGCTTTTTCAACGTTTGTTTGATTCTTCCCACACATTGTAAACATTGAAGACACTCTCATTGTCTTTCTAAGTTTGGAACAATAAACTTCATCTCCAACATTTAATACTCCACTACAAACCTTTACGAAGTTTATTGTTCCAAGATATGGATCAACTAATGATTTAAAGATGTAACCAGAAAATGGTTGAGTAACATCAGTTTTTCTTTCAACTTTCTTTCCGCTTTCATCTTTTCCTTCGTATGGTTTTAAATCAGTTGGAGCTGGCATATACTCGACAAACATATCAAGTAAAGTATTGATTCCAATACTTTTTACTGCTGAACCAAAGATGACTGGCACTAGTTCTCCTGCAATTACAGATTTTCTTAATCCATCATGAATTTCTTTATTGGTTAAAGCTTCACCACTAAAGAATTTATCAAGCAATGCATCATCGGTTAATGCAACTGCTTCACAGATGGTGTTATGTAGTTCAAATACTTTTGCTTTTTTATCTTCATGAATTGGTTCATCGACACATTCTTTTCCGTTAAATTTTCTTGCTTTTAAATCAACTACATTAACAAATCCGTCGAAGTTATTTTCATGTCCTAAAGGATATGTGAATGGAACAACCACTTTTCCAAACTTTGCTCTAAATGCATCCATCAACTCATCAAAGTTAGGATTTGATTTGTCCATTTTATTTACATATATGATGGTTGGTATACCGTTTTTTCTTAATAATTTAAAGTGTTTAACTGTACCAACTTGAATTCCACTAGCTGCATCAACAAGTAAAACAGCTCCTTTAACCATATGGGTGACAGATTGTACTTCCCACATGAAGTCGTCATTACCAGGAATATCTAAGATATTTAATTTATATTCTCCTTTATATTCAATTGGTATGATTGAAGTAGATGTTGAAGATAATCTATTCTTCTCTTCATTTAGATAATCCGAGATTGT
>CAZJPX010000114.1:0-1979 GCA_964548325.1 uncultured Staphylococcaceae bacterium | reverse complement strand
CTTGTAAAAGTTAATCAAATTGGAACATTAACTGAAACCTTAGATACAATTCGTTTAGCTCACACCAATGGTTATACAACCATGGTCTCCCATAGAAGTGGAGAAACCGAAGATACAACAATTGCAGATCTTGCCGTTGCTATAAATGCTGGTCAAATTAAGACCGGTTCAGCATCTCGTACAGACCGTATGGCAAAATATAACCAATTATTAAGAATTGAAGATGAACTTGGTGAAGAAGCAGAATTTGAAGGTCTTCGTGCATTTAAAAAATATCAATTTTAATAAAAAACTATAAAAATATATTAAATTTGCAGGCTTTTTGATAAAAAAGATAATTTCAACTTATTTTCTATCTATATTTTTATCAAAAAGCCAGTTCAAAAATTTCAATAAATTTTTGATTAAACAAAATCGTCAATTTTAACAAATTTGTTTAATAAAATTGACAAAAAAATGTTATTATAAATAATATCTTGATTGTAAGGAGGTTCGAATTATGTCGACATTAGAAATTATTACAATTGCGTTAATGGCGTTATTTGGTATTCTAGGATGTCTTTCTGGTATTATCAAAAAAGTTGGTGGTCTCTTAGCAGTCTTTGCAGGAATTGTTGTTACTTATTTTTTAGCAGCACCACTAAATAATTATTTATGCAACTCAAGTTTTTACAACAATACTATGTTAGGTTGGTTTGGAAATAATGAAACCACAGCTCAAATTTGTTCTTTAATTGTTTTATGTCTAGTTATTTTCATTGTTGTATATATTGCTGTGAGGCTTTTATTTAGGGCAATTAAAAAACTCAGTGAAACAATCGCTATATTTGGTGTTTTAGATAAAATCCTAGGTTTTGTGTTTGGTGTATTCTTTGGTTTAGTTCTTGGTTCTGTCATATTACTTATCATTGCCTACATTTCACAAGCAACTGGATCAACTGATTGGATAAATCAAGAATTAGATTATTCATTTGGTTTACTTGAATGGATGAATGATTTCTTCATTCCTGAAGCACTTAATTTATTTAGTTAATCTAAAATAAATTGTAAATGGGAAAATTAAAAAATAATTTTTTTAAAAGAAAATTATCTCCTACTATTGGATATTTTTGTTCTTTTTGTTATGTAAAAAGTGCACTAATTTCCCTTATTTTGGTAATTATTAGTGCAAAATTAAGTAATTCAACATTGACATACGATGAATTTGGTTCAACATTAGTAAGTTGTATTATCAATGTAATTTTTTATCTCATGGTTGCTAATTATTTTAGAAAAGGTAAAACAGAATTTGGTTATACATATAGAGCGATGATTATCTTAACCCTTGCTACTTATATCATTCCTTTCATACTTAATGTCATAGCTTGGGGTGTTGCAAGCTTTAGCGTGGCAAATACTACTGGGTGGATATTAATATTAATTTCAATAATTCTTGGTGCAATTCTTGGTATTGCATACTTTGTTTTGATGATAAATGAGACAAAGCAGAACAAGAAATCTTATAACATCGGCATGATAGTTCTTGGAATATTTATTTCCATTATTGCTTTATACACCATGATTGTAAGTATTTATACTTTATCCACTACATTTGAAAAAACAGCAATTGGAATAGTTACTCTTATTATAAATATATATTCTGAAGTAATTTTATTCTTATTCTCTTTCTTATATTTGTTATATGCGTATGATGTGTATCGTATAAGAAATGGTACTGTTTATTAACAAATTTCATCAAATGGATTTTCATTTGATGTGATATCTAATACGTTATCAAAGTTAATAATTAAATCTTCAAAAGATATTGTTTTATTGTCTTTATCTACTTTTAAAATTTTAGATTTTACATAGTAGATGTATCCATCTAAATACAATTTAAAATAATAAAGAACATCGGGTTTAAAATTAACCAAAACACGATTAATTTTTTCTTCTTCATCAGGAGTTAACTCTGGTTTTGGTTCTTTATTTTTTTCATA
>CAZJPX010000113.1:0-2026 GCA_964548325.1 uncultured Staphylococcaceae bacterium | reverse complement strand
TATTTCAGAAGGTGCAACTGTCAATCTATGTTTAAACGGATACACTTTATCTTTTGGGTTTATCTTGTTTATTTAAAAAAAGACAAGAAAAGGAGAGATTTATAAATGATTAAATATAAATTAGCAGCACTATTATTGTTTGTTCTTCCTGTAACAACACTTGCAGGAACTATTTCTAGTCTTGGTGAAAAAAATTATTCTTCTATAGAAGAATATCAAGGAGCTAGTAAACAAAGTAATGTTGCTACATTATCAGCCGATGAACATGACAATCATACTGATTGGAATCAATTAACAAGCTCTACTACTACATTAACTGAAGGTTATTGGTATTTAAGTGAAGATGTTACAAATGAAAATACAATTACGATAGAAGAAGATGCTGATGTTACGTTATGCTTGAATGGTCACACTTTAACATTTGATAATATAAACGGAATCAGTATAGAAAATAATACGAGTGAAAGTGAAACTACGTTTACATTATCTGATTGTAGTGATGAACAAGATGGAGAAATTTGTTTTTCTGATGATATTATTAGTGATTCAAATACTAAATATATCCTTGGAGCTACTAATAATTCATCAAATAGTTCGATTGAAATAAACTTAATAGGTGGAACTATAAATGCTACATCTACTAGTTCTGCTGCTTATGGTTTATATACTCAAAATAATGGATCATTTTCTAATACTACTATTGATATAAACATTGATGGAGGATTCGTCAATGCAACAACAAATTCTGGATTATCTACAGCTGTGAGAGCTTATATTTATGGAAATAGTACTACTTACACTCAAAATAGTTCAATTAATATAAACATGATAAGTGGAGGTATCTATGCTAGTAGTTCATCATATGCTGCTCGTTCAATCTTCGGGAACATTGCTTCTAACACCAGATACTGTTCAATTGCTTTAACAATAAGTGGAGGAACAATTCAATATGGTGAAGGTAATTCCAACTCTGCTGGACTTTATATTTCTAACAACTCATCAACGACCAATACTATCAGTACGATAATAAATGGAGGATATCATGATTACTCAAATATAAATATAGATTTTACTGTTACAGTCGTAGTTAATGCTGGATATTTTACTGAGGGAGCATATAATGCATTATCTTCATATGTACCTGACACATCCATTTTAAAGACTTTCACATCAACTGATGATGCTTTGGCTCTCGATGGAGAATATGATGAAAATTATCCAAATGCAGTATATGTGAAAGGTAGTGAAGCAGATGTATCTGCACCTAGTACAGTCTGTGTTGGAACAGATGTTGAACAATATATATTGGTGAATAATAATTCTTCTCTTTCAGTTAATTACTCATATACTGGTACGACAAGTGGAGATGGTTTACCTACTGAAATAGGTGAATATGAAGTCACATTATCATATGAAGAACATGTATCAGGAAATACACCAAAGGAATATTTTGAATCAGGATCATCAACAATTGATTTAACAATTGCTGATCATACTCTTGGTAGCACTTATTTATATACTGATACTAATCATTGGTTAGAATGTATCAATACATATTGTGATTTAGATAACTCCATCGGATTAAATAATGAAGAACATACAATTTTATATAGTTATGATGAAGATACACATTATGCATACTGTGAAATCTGTGATCTTGTCGGTGAAGAAGAAGAACATACCATGATAAGAAGAGTTTGTAGATATTGTGGTTATAGTTTAAGTGGACAAATTAGAGATCAAACTTCTATTTGGTATGTGGTAATAATTGTATTAATAGTTCTTGTATTTGTTTTTCTTATGGTTGCAGTAATTATTGGAAAGAAAAAGAGTAAGAAATTAGAACCTGGTTATGTAAAAACTGAAAAAGAAAAGAATAAGGAATTAAAAGATAACTATAAAAAAATCGAAAAAGAAAAGAATAAAAAATTAAAAGAAGAACAGAAGAGAGCTGAAAACGAAAAAAAGAAGGCTGAAAAAGAAAAGAAGAAGGCTGAAAAAGAAAAAATAAAAGCCGAAAAGGAAA
>CAZJPX010000112.1:0-2032 GCA_964548325.1 uncultured Staphylococcaceae bacterium | reverse complement strand
TTCTAAAAAACGAAAAAGACATTAATGACTTAAATCAAAATCACAATTCGTTTACTTTACCAAATGATTTTATAAATAATATTATAAAATTATTAAAAGAATCTGGTTTTGAAGAGAAAAAATAAACATGAAAGGAAATTTATTATTATGAAAGTAATGTGTCCAAACTGTAATAAGATAGTTGAAGTTATAAAAGAAGAAGGAAAAGATGCCTCATTTTGTAATGCATGCGGATATTCTTTTAATATAGAAGATGCACGTAATCTTTTAATTAAAACATATAAAAGTATTCATAAAAGAGCGTATAGTTGTGTATATGTAGAAATGAATTATGAAGAAGGATATAACCTATATAAAGAATGTTTAAAGTATAGAGATAATGATCTAACTTCAATCACTGGAATGTGTCTTGCAAAATTATATAGTCAAACATTTGATGAACTACAATTTAAAAATGTAATCGACATCATAAATCAATATGAGATAGTTCTAAATGCAGAAGCTACATATGTTTTTTTATGGTTTATAGCAGATACAATAAAACAAATTGGATTTTTTATAGATGAAGTTGAAGCTCGTTTAATGAAAGATAAACTGATCTTTTATAAATTAGAATATTTTAAATATTTTAAAGAAGGTGTTTTACAAATAAATGAATTATTAAAGTTTTTTAATGAATCATTATCATTACTTGAAGAAGAAGAATATAAAACTTATTTGGAACAAAATCCAAAATTCTTAGATACATTAAACCAAAATATAGATACATTTAAAAAATATTTTGATGCTAACTACGATGTTTATGAGGTTGGCTTAATTAACTTTAATGAGGAAGTAGTAGAACAAAAAGAATATCAAATCGAAGCAATACCAGATGCATTAGATATGAGAATTATTATTCCTCAAACTAGTTATCAAAAGAAAGCACTAATCTTTGGAGGAGTAGTTATTGGATTACTAGCCGTAGCTGCTATATTAATATTAATAGGTATTTTCACCACTAATTATATATTTGCATATGTTGGATTTATTCCTCTAGTGATTGGAGGAGGAATTATCTTTTATCAAAACCGTAAGAATAAAAAAGATCGAAAATAGATCTTAAATAATATTATTTTGTTTTAAGTATTCAACAAAACTCAATGTAGCTTTAGCACGATGAGATATTTTGTTTTTAATTTCACTTGTTAACTCACCAAATGTTTTATTATATCCGTTTGGTTTAAAGATAGGATCATATCCAAAACCATTGTTCGTATTAGAAATATTAGTAATATTACCTTCACACTTTCCTTCAAAATATAAAGGTTCATCTTTTAAATTTAATATGCATAGTACACATATAAAACGAGCCTTACTACTGAGATAATTTTTTGATAGATACTCATTACATTTATCATGTCCACCAAACTCCATAGCATAACGTTTTGAATATATACCTGGATAATTTTTTCCTAAAGCATCAATTATTATTCCACTATCATCAGCAAGAATTATTTTATTTGTCTTACCTAAAATATCATTAGCCTTTATAAAAGCATTTTCCTTAAATGATTTTCCATCCTCAATTGGTTCACTTTTAATATTGATATCGTTTAAAGAAAATAATTTTATATCGAATTGAGATAATATCTCTTTGTACTCTTTTAGTTTACCAAGGTTATTTGTTGCAACAAGTATTTCTAACATAAGATAAATAATAATATTTATTAGAAGAGAAAGAAATATAAAGTTTTTTGTAGAAAAAATAGCTGTTTTCCTTAAATTTCTTGCAAAATCATATTATTTATTAAAAAAGATATTAATTAACAATCTGATAATTGTTTACAAACCACCAAGAGGATAAGCCCAAACAGTATCACTTATAGGATATTGTTTTTCACAATTACAAATAATTACTCCTTCTCCTAAAGGCATAGATAAATTATCTAAACAAGAGAACGCTTTTATATTTTTTGAGTTAAAATTTGTACCTGCTTTAATTTCTATTGGATGGATGGTTGCGTTTTCTATTAACACTATATCAATTTCA
>CAZJPX010000111.1:0-2037 GCA_964548325.1 uncultured Staphylococcaceae bacterium | reverse complement strand
GTTAATGAACTTAGATATTCAAAAAGATGGATAGGAAGATTATTTTCAGGCGGAGTTAGATTTGGTATTTGGTTCTTCAAAAAAATTGGAAACAGAGCGTTATCAAATACCATCAACTTTGGTGTCTTAAATCAACCAATGAGAGGTTTATCAAGAATGACTAATGGTATCATCTCTTGGGATCAACTCGATGGATTAATCATGATGTTTAATGGTCATTTCTTTAAAGGTTTAAGACATTATTTAAAAGCTGGTAAAGAGAAAAAAGCAAGACATAAAGCAGCCAAAGAAGCTGTAAAAAATTAGATAACTTTATAAAATAAGGATTTATATAAAAAATGGAAAATGAAATTCTAATTACTTTTTTGATACCTTGTTATAACTCTGCTGAATACATGCATATATGTATCGATTCTTTGCTTAAAGCGAATCATGATTTAATTGAACTAATTATAGTAAATGATGGTAGTAAAGATGATACAGGTAAAATAGCAGATTCATATAAAGAAAAACATCCTGATTGTATAAGAGTTATCCATAAAGAAAATGGCGGACATGGTGATGCAATAAATGATGGAATCAAAATTGCAAAAGGAAGATATTTTAAAATTGTTGATAGCGATGATTGGGCAGATTTAGATGCTTTAAATACATTACTTGAATCAATCAAAAATTCTAAAACCTCACCTGATTTATATATCTTAAATTATGCCTACTTTGTTGGTTATGGTAACAAAAAAAAGGTTATTAACTTTAAATCGATATTAAAAGAAAACACACTTTTAACAACTAAAGATTTTAAATTTAACGATCTATCAAAAAACATCACACTCCACAGTGCGATGTTTAAATTAGATGTTATTAAAAAAAGCGAGGTTGTTTTACCATCTCATGTATCATATGAAGATAATTATTTTGTTTATGCATGTTTAGTACATACAAACACATTCTTCTATATAAATAAAGATTTATATTGTTATCTAATAGGAAGAGAAGGACAATCTGTATCATTTGCTCAAGCTACTAAGAAATATAAACATCATTTATTATGTTCTAAATCAATGCATGATTATTTTGATTTTACTAGTATCAAAAAGGAAGATAAACATAAATATAAATTGTTATATCATCATGTTAGATTAATCTTTTGTATATCTACTTTATTCACTCGTTTATCAAAAGAAAAAGATGCAAAAAAAGAATACAGATTATTCTTAAAAGACTTCAAAACTAAACATAAAAAGATGTATAGAAAAATAAGATATTTTTCAATTGCTTCAATATTATGTATACCCGGAATATTTGGAAGATTAATTGATAAATTCATCTTTTGGTGTGCAAAAAAAGTTGTACCATTTGATGTGTAAAATACATCGTTTAAGTAACAAAAAAATATGTCATAAATGCTTATAAAAAATGGCTCTTTGCAAAACAATTTTTTACATACAAAAATTAAAGTAATTTTTCTTTACTTTTGCAAAGAGCTAGTTCATAAAAAAAGATGTATTTTTCGCTTTTTTATTCGATTTTAGCGATGTTTTTTTAAAAAATAAATGTTTTATAAATTAAAAAAACTACCAAAAATATTTGGTAGTTCATAGGTATTATTTTTCTTGTTTATCTTAGTTAGATTTAGCAAAGATAAGGTGATTAAATAGTAATACCCAAATTAAATCAATCCAACCCCAAACAATACCGATAAATGTTACAAGAAGTGCAACAAGTAATCTGATGATTCCAGGTTTGTCGATGAACGCAGTCCACCTAACAATAACTTCAGTGAACCAGTTAACAATAGGAACCAATAATAATAGAAGTTGAACTAATCTAGATTGTTTATTAAACCACTTCATAAACAAAACTCCTTTCTATTAATCTTTTTTATTATAAGTCCGATATAAAAAATTAAATATAATTTTTTACATATTATTAGATTTGTTTAATAAGTATATTTTGTATTTTTTGTTCAATTAAAAATGTTAAATTAATAGTCCATAATACTTTCATCTAATAAAAATTGTTGGATACCTAGATATA
>CAZJPX010000110.1:0-2127 GCA_964548325.1 uncultured Staphylococcaceae bacterium | reverse complement strand
TGGCGGAGAAAGGGGGATTTGAACCCCCGCGAGTTTAAGCTCCTACTAGTTTTCGAAACTAGCCCCTTCAGCCGCTTGGGTATTTCTCCAAGTAATAAAAGTATAAGGAAATTATCTTCTAAAATAAAATAGATTTGATGAAATGAACTTAATAAATCATATATAATTATGTTATGCTAAATTTAATTGTTTCACTTGATATTAATGAATTATCACCTACTGCATGGGTGTTCTTTATTATTTTATTTGTTGCTCTTGGAGCTATTGTTCTTTATTTTCTTATCTATTTCACCGTTAAATTATTTAAGAAACTAAAAAAAGATGATCTCAAAGAGAACTCACTTCTTGAATACACCTCTTTTGTATTTGATTTTAAAAACAAAACCTTTCAATATTTTGATATCAAAAAAGCAAATGAGATTAAACAAGATAAACTAGAATCATTCTTTGATTGTTTAGATCAACAAGACAAAGAAAAATTTGTTCATTGGATATCTGATATATTTAACAACAATTATAGCAACGGAGATCAACAGCTAGTCACCCTTCTTAACTTTAGGATAACTGAAAAAGATTATAAGGAAGTTCAATATAAGAAACATATCTTCGTTGCAAAAAAACTTGTTAAAGATACACAAGTGTTGTATCTAGATATCTTTCGTTTAAATAATATGCCACTAAACGAAATTGATGTAATCGATGAAAATATGGTAAGTGGTGACTACTACATCACCTATGATAACTTTCTTGCTACAAAAAATAACTTTATGTCGACATCTAAAAAAGGCTCATTCAGCAATGGAGGCATCTTTCTTGTTCAACTAAATAAAAAGTTTGGTGAAACCGAAAGAGGATACAATCGAGCAGTGATTGAAGCAAAAATTATCGATACATTATTTGCAACAAGTAAAAGCGGAATAAATATCATCTTCACACGTGAGTTAAGTGAAACCGCATCTCAGATATATCTTTTGATTTCTTCTTTCTTTAATGCATATGTCTTTAATAGTTTTGTCGACAAATTAACTAAAAATTTAAAAGAGTTATTTGAAATCTCTGGATACACCGAAAGATTTAATTTTAAGATCGTCGCATCTAGATTTAATGAACTTCCAAATGATATTGATGAAGCTATTAAATTATTTACTCACATCGAAAGTGTGATTGTTGAAGAGGAAAAAGATTACATCATCTATCATAAGAACCCTCAAAATAATCTACTCACATCTTATTCATATCGAGGTGCTGTCGATGATGTATATAAAAATAAATTGATAGCTATTCAATATAAACCTATACTTTATTTGCACACTGATGCATGTTTAATCTATGGATACATCATCGAGTTAAGTGTTAAAAATAGTTATTTTAAAGATTATGAAGAATTTAAAAGATTGAGCACCAAAGCATTTAGAGATCAAGATAGATTAGAGATTGAATGTTCAGTCATCACAAATACAATCTCAACCAAACTAAAAGATCAAAAACGTAAGATCATATACGATGTGGAATATAACTCCTTAGGATCTACTACCTCAACTCTTTCTAAATACAAGAATTTTGAAAAAAGTAAACTTGTTCTAACTTTTAATAACGCAGAACTTGTAGAAGATGATAATAACATCGAAGAAGTTATAAACAACATCAATACATTGCTAACTGAAGGATATCGAGTAGGTCTAAAATTATCTGTTAAAAATTACACATTAAAAGAAGAGTTATATAGTCTATTCAATGTATTCTTATTTGATGTAGAAGGAATCAATGTCAAAGCATCAGATCATGAATTCGTCTCAATTAGAAATCTTCTTGAAAAATTTATTAAATATAAGAAACCACTAATATTAATAAATTGTAGTTCATGGCAGATGATTGAATTATTTATAAGAATTGGAATAACATGTCTTGCTTCAGATTTAATAGCTAAAAGCAATGAAGAACTATTAAAGATTGATCCTAAAGTTGAAAAGAGATTGTTAAGTTTAGAAAAGTAAAAATAATTTAAAAGGATATAAATATATATGGAAATAAAAAACAAAGAGATCACATCTAGAAATGTCGATTTTGCTAAGTGGTACACCGATGTATGTAAAAAAGCAGAACTGATGGATTATTCTAATGTCAAAG
>CAZJPX010000109.1:0-2130 GCA_964548325.1 uncultured Staphylococcaceae bacterium | reverse complement strand
AGTTGAAAAACTAATTAAAGCCGGAAGCCATGCTCCTATTGCAAGAGGAAGATATGTAGATCATAAATTATATGTCTTAGAAGGCGATAAATTAAAAAAGTTACAAAAAATATTAACAGAAGAATATGGTAGAGATTCAACCTTTGGTTCTGGTCTACTCATTCTTGTATTATCAAAAGAAGAAAAACCAGAATTAGCAAATCAAAATGCTGGATGTATCTTGACAAACATCTGTCTAGAAGCAGCAAGTTTAGGTCTTGGAAGTGTCTATGTGGTTTCTACTGTCTCTCAAATTAAAGAGAGCAAAAAAGCATTAGATTTATTGAAGGTAGAAAAAGAATTTTCTATTATTGCTGGTGCAACAATCGGCTACAAATCTAGTGAAGAAGTGCGTGATATAGCACACAAACTCGAGGTCGTTAGATAAGTTAATAATATATAGCTGATTTTAGTTTATCTGCTACTTCTTTTCCTTTTAATGTTTCAACAATTAATAATGCAAAATCGATCACACCAGCCACTGATACACCAGTGATTAGATTGCCATCTTTAACTGCATATTCATCGACAAATGTACCTCCAAAATCTTCGTTCATCGATTTAAAGCAGGTATATTTTTTATTTTTTAAATAACCTAGATGACCTAAGATTGTAGGGATTGCACAGATTGCTGCAACTAACTTATTATTTTTCATAAAATGATGAATGATTTCTATCACTATAGGTGATTTCTCAAGTTCTACATATGCTGGTCCTCCAGCTATAAAAAGATTCTCATATTTAGAATAATCTAATGTAGATATATCTTTTAAATTTGTTAATTCAAATCCATATTTACATTTAATAGATGTACCATGCAATGAATAGATATCTACCTCAATTCCAGCTCTTCTTAAAAGACCAATAGTTCCAACAAGTTCGACATCTTCTTGTAAATTAGTTGCTATACATAAAATTTTACTCATAAAAATAATTCCTCTGTTTAAATTTTAATCTTAATTAAATTAAAGTAAAATATCTGTGCGAGGAATATTTATGGAAATCAATGAATCTATCTTTACAAAACAAAGAATAATCCAAGGATTAATGCGTATCAATCAATTGACTGTCGATGAGTTATATAAACTGATCAAATTTGATATTGAACATGGAATAAACTATTTTGATATCGCTGATGTATATTCAAGAGGAGCAAACGAAACTAAACTTGGAGAAGTACTTAAGAAATATCCAAAACTTAGAGATCAAATGATCATTCAAACAAAATGTGGAATAATCAAAGATGAGCAAGGAGTTAAATACTTAGATTTATCTTACGACCATATAATTGAGGCAGTCAATGCATCGATTAAAAGAATGAACATTGAACATATCGATTACTTATTATTCCATCGACCAGATATCTTCATGGATGCAGGAGAATTAGCTAGAGCGATGTCTTATCTTAAAATGAATGGCTTAGTCAAACATTTTGGTGTATCTAATTTCCCTCATGAAGCAATCAAATATATGAAAGATCAAACAAATATTCCAATTGAAATAAATCAACTTCAATTAGGTCTAGGTCATCTACCTCTTATTAGAGAAGTATTAAACTGTAATATGGATAACAATGAAGGTAGTGAACGAACTGGAGAATTATTTTTCTACATGAAACGATATAACATCACTCTTCAATGTTGGTCACCATTTCAATTTGGATTTATGGAAGGAATAATAATTGATAATCCAAAGTTTGAAAAAGAGAATCTAGCACTTGATGAACTAGCAAAAAAATATAAGACAACCAAAACTGCTATTGCTACTGCATTCTTGCTTAAATTGACATCAACCACCCAAGTACTAACAGGTTCAACAAATCATAAAAGAATCCTAGAAGTACTTGATGGAGCAAAGATAAATTTAACAAAAGAAGAGTGGTATCACCTCTATAAATCAACAGGCAATTTCCTCCCTTAATACATTAAAAAACGCCCTATTTATCGCACCTAGCTATAAAAACTCCCACTTGATATTTAGCTACTATACCTATATAATTATCAAGCGTATTTAAAGAGACCATCTTTTATATCGTTTGGGCCCTTGGTTTAGTGGTAGAACGCTAGCTTTGCACGCTTGAGACAGGAGTTC
>CAZJPX010000108.1:0-2152 GCA_964548325.1 uncultured Staphylococcaceae bacterium | reverse complement strand
GGTATATTTGATTGTTTATCTCATTTAATGGAACAATATTTTTCTGGAGATGATGATAACGTAACTGATTATTTAATTGAAGGATTAATGAGATCTGTTATTCATAGTTCAAAAATTGCTATCAAAAATCCTCAAGACTATGAAGCACGAAGCAATATTATGTGGGCTTCATCTCTTGCATTAAACACTTTGGTTGGTATGGGGAAAAAAGAAGATTGGCAAGTACACGCCATCGAACATCAACTTAGTGCATATACTGATTGTGCGCATGGTATGGGTCTAGCAGCTATTTCAATTCCATATTACAAGTTCATGTATAAATATAATGTGAAGAAGTTTGCTAGATTTGCTGTGAATGTTTGGGGAGTAAATGCTAAAAACAAAACAGATGAAGAGGTAGCTATAAAAGGTGTCAAATGTTTAGAAGATTACATTAAAGAAAGTGGAATGGTTTATAAACTTAGAGACCTTGGAGCAACAAAAGATATGTTAGAAAAGATAGCTGATTCTAGTCATACAGGTGGAGGATACCACGATTTAACAAGAGATGAAGTATTAGAAATACTTCAAAATTGCTATTAAAAAACAATAAAAAAGAAATTTATACAGGGTTTTGCAGGATTTTTTTTAAAAAGAGGTTATTTTAGGTTATCTAAAAAGTTACAGGCAGATAAAGCTGCAATCGTTCCATCATTGACTGCGGTTGTTAACTGTCTAACCTCTTTTTCTCTACAATCTCCACAGGCGAAGATACCTGGGGTTTTTGTCTCCATTTTTTCGTTAGTTATGATATAACCTGATTTATTTAATTGAACAAAATCTGCATATATATCATTATTTGGTACTTGTCCAATAGCAATAAAACAAGCCTTAACATTAAATTGTTTTTTAGTCTTATTTTGTGTATTTTCAAACAATAAACCCTCTAATTCCCCGTTTTTTTCTAAAAACTCTACTAAATTAAGGTTATGTTCTATAATAATGTTCTTTCTTTTTAATATATTATCTACAACAGTTTTTTCTCCAAAGAATTTATCAAATAAAGTATTTAGATAAACATTCTTACAATATGAAGAAAGGAGAATAGCATATTGTAGTGCGGTATTTCCATCTCCGATTATACATACATCTTCACCTTTATAAAAAGCCCCATCACACACTGCACAATAAGAGACGCCATGTCCAATTAGGTCTTCTTCTTTTGGAAGATTAATTGATTTATGTTTAACGCCGGTTGCTAGAATAATAGTTTTTCCTTGAAAACAACTATATTTAGTAGTTAGTTCAAAGATATCTCCATCTTTTGTAATGCTTTTTACTTCATCAAATTCAAATTGAGCACCAAGATCAGATACTTGGTTATATAAAGAATCAGAAAAATCAGCACCAGAAATAGATTTGATAGAAGGATAGTTTTCGACTAAAGGAGAGTTTGCAATTTGGCCACCTATTCCTTCTTTCTCTATTAATAGCACTGATTTTCCTGCTCGAAGAGCATAGAGACTAGCGGTCATCCCGCTAGCCCCTGCACCGATTACAATAATATCAAACAACATAACAGTATTATATTATGCTGTTGTTTTTATTTCTTCTATAAATGCCCTAATATTTGATGCGTTTTCATATGATTTATATGAAGTATTATCTGGTACTAAGAGAGTTGGAGCTTGTTTAATACCATAAGCAAGTGCAACATCTTTGTTCTCATCTGCAACAATTTGTCGATATGAAATCTTTGCATCATCTAACATCTTCTTTGCAATCTTACAATTTGGACAGGTAGCAGATGTGAAGAGTAATAATTCTTCGTTTGCTGGTTCGAGAATCTCTTTGTTGCCAATTGTATCTGTTGGTTGATTGATAGTTTCATGTTTAAGGTGAGATTTACCTAAAACATATTCTTTTCTCTCATTGAATTCTTGTACCTTACCATCGTTCCAGTTTTGAACTGGTCTATAGTATCCAGTAATTCTGGAGTATACTTCAGTTCTTTCGTGGCAATGTGGACATTCATATACTTCACCTTCAATGTATCCATCGTTTTTACAAACTGAGTATGTTGGAGACATTGTGTAGTATGGAAGTTTATAGTTTTCTGCAATCTTTCTTACAAGATTCATACATGATTTCCAATCTGGTAATTTTTGACCAA
>CAZJPX010000107.1:0-2155 GCA_964548325.1 uncultured Staphylococcaceae bacterium | reverse complement strand
AGAAAGATTTGAATTGTATATAAACGGAATTGAATATGCCAACGCATACACAGAATTAAATGATCCTCTAGATCAAAAAGAAAGACTTGTGGCTCAAATGAAGGCTAGAGATAGAGGAGATGATGAAGCTAACGAAATAGATTATAGTTTCCTCGATGCTCTAAATTATGGTATGCCTCCTGCTGGAGGAATTGGAATTGGTATCGATAGATTAGTAATGTTTTTACTAAGTGTATCCAATATTAGAGAAGTAATTTTATTCCCTACAATGAAAGATGAAAAATAATTGGGAAATTTGTTAAATAAACTGCATCTTGTTGATGTATAGGACATTAAATTCTTTACATGACAAGGTTTTTTCACTAGAATTAATAGACGTTTATTTATATCACTTCTCTTCTCAAACAAATGATTTGAGACGAAAGTCCATAGGGAGGTAAAAGGTTATGAAAAAGTACGAGATTATGTATATCTTGAAAGCAGACCTTGATGAAGCGGCTCGTAAAGCTGAAATTGAAAAACTTCATGGATATCTCACTAAAGAAGGTTGTAAGATTACAAAAGTCAATGAGTGGGGTTTAAGAGATCTTGCGTATGAAATTAAAAAGAATACGAAAGGTTACTATGTAGTTATCAAACTTGAATGCGAAAATGCTAATTCACTTAAGGAATTTAATCGTCTTAGTAAGATTGACAAGAATATGCTTAGATACTTATTAACTGTTGATCAAGATTAGGAGGATAAATAATGGTAAATAGTGTAACTGTTTCTGGTCGTTTAACTAGAGATCCTGAATTAAGAAGGACAAATACTGGTAGAGCTGTAACCTCGTTCACAATTGCATTCAATAACAGAACAAAAGATGAACAAGGCAACTACACATCAAGCTTTATAAATTGCACTGCTTGGGGAACAACAGCTGAATACTTAGCAAATTATGCTAAAAAAGGAAATCTACTTTGTATAGAAGGTAGACTTCAAGAAAGACGATATACTAGAAACGATGGCAGTAACGCTAGTGTTGTTGAAATTATTGTAAACAATGTAGAATTCATGAGTGGAAGTAAATCAAATTCAGCAAAAGAAGCCGACTTAGCTTTTGAAGAATCTGCTCCAGAAAGTGACGATGATGCCTTAGGAACAGATATTGCTGATGATGATCTTCCATTTTAAAAGGAGATTATTATATGGCATATTTAAAGAAAAGAACAAGAAAGAAAGTTTGTTACTTTACTAAAAATAAAGTTAAATATATTGATTATAAAGATGTGGAAACTTTAAAGAAATTTATTGCCTCTAATGGCAAAATTTCTCCACGCAGACTTACTGGAACAAGCGCCAAATATCAAAGACAACTAGCCGTTGCTGTTAAAAGAGCGCGTTATATGGCCTTGCTTCCATACGTTGGTCAACAATAATAAACTATTACTAAAAACTATATAAATTTGTATTTTTATATCTTTACAAGCACTTTTTAATCTATAATTAAAAAGTATTTTAGGAGGTTGTTTTTTATGGAAGGAAATTTTACGTTTTACAATCCTACAAAGATTTATTTTGGTAAGGACTCTATTAGCTCATTAAAAGATGAATTAGAAAATTATGGTAAGAAAATTTTGTTCGTATATGGTGGTGGTTCAATTAAGAAAACGGGAATTTATGACAAAGTTGTTAAAATATTAAAAGAGGCAAACAAAGAAGTTTATGAACTACCAAATGTTCTACCTAATCCTTTATATGAAAAAGTATTAGAGGGAGCAAATTTAATTAGGTCAAATAATATTGATTTCATTTTAGCAGTTGGTGGAGGAAGCGTAATTGATTGTGCGAAAGCGATATCAGCAGCTACGTTTTGCTCTGATGAAGATCCTTTTGAAAAGTATTTTATAAAGAGAAAACCAGTTGATCATGATGTCGTTCCTATCGGCTCTATTTTGACAATGGTTGGAACTGGTAGTGAATTTAATGGGGGAAGTGTCATAACTCATCCTGGGTTAAAACTTAAAGTAGGAAGAGTATTTGAACCAAAACTATATCCTCGTTTTTCCATCTTAGATCCTTTATATACGCTTACAGTAAGTGAGTATCAAATGAAGTCAGGTATATTTGATTGTTTATCTCATTTAATGGAACAATATTTTTCTGGAGATGATG
>CAZJPX010000106.1:0-2179 GCA_964548325.1 uncultured Staphylococcaceae bacterium | reverse complement strand
GTACGAGCGATACTTCTTGTTCCATATCCATGGTTCTCTTTATCATCCTTATTCGTAACTAAATGATCATCTTTTATTTGAATAGGATCTTTATAATGGTTAGTTTCTTCTATGTATAGAAAACCAGATTTATTTTTGATTACAAGCGAGATATTTCTATTAGATGTTTTGTCTAGTTTTATTACAGCTTCAATTGCATTGTCTATAATGTTTACAAATAAAGATATCAATTCGTGTTCTTTAAATAAGGATAATTCTTTACTATCACACATTGCAGTTAGATTAATATTATGTTGTTGAATAAGCAGGCTTCTTGAATTTAAAACTTTATCTAATGTTTCGTTTCCTGTATTAAAAGTGTTTTCATAAATTGTTATTGCTGATGCAATATTTTCAATCTCTTCATCATCAAATAGTTCGTTATTATTTTTATACTCTCTTAATCTTTTTCTTAAATCATGACACTTAATATTTATATACTCTACCGCTTCTTGAGATTTTTTGTATTGTTTAATGATGTTATCATTAAAAACCCTGGTTTCAATAGCTTCATCCCTATATTTGTTGACACTAAATACTCCTAAAATTAAGAAAAGTATTAAAAGACAGGATAAAACGCAAAACAATGAAGTAACAACTTGTACTTCTTTGCTTGCCCAAAATCCATCAGATAAATATATTCTTGTATATAATATTGAAACAACAAAAATAGATGCTATTGAAAACCCAAAAACTTTTTTTAAAGATATTGAATATTTGTAATTTTTTTTATAAATTCCTTGCAGAAACCAACTTAAAAGAAAATTTAATATTATTTGTAAGAAAATATCTATATAGAAAAAAACATAATATAAAGTAGAATTACTACTTGTATCAAATATGTCAAATATCCAGGAAGCAAACAACAAATATATAATTTGGTAAGCTATATGTTGAACACAATATGATATGACTATTACTATAGTTGAATCCTTAAGTTTGTAATCAAAAATAAGATAATAAGAAAATACCATAGTACTAAAAAGAACTATGTTATAAAGAATTGTTACAAAATAATTAAGTGTATTGTAGTAAAGGTAGCAAAACCCAAAAGAAATACCAAGTGTTATAACTATAGCTATAATTAATCTTGGTACAAACCTCTCTCTTTTGTTTTTTAAATTAGGACAGAAAAATAAAAACGAGGTAACGATTTTGATGTAGTATAAAATAACTCCATATATGTAATAGTTTAAAAATGTAATGTCCATATGTATACAAATCCTTTTAATTATTCATCAAATTATTTTTCATCAAATAATCCATAAATTGCTCTACAAACTTCTTTTTTCTTGGAGCAGATATTCTAAGTTTTTCATTATTTATTAACACGTCATTTTTATCAATTCCATGGATGTATTTAAGATTAACAAGATAACAGTAATTACATCTTACAAAGTTAGGGCTATCTATGTTCTTCTCTACATTTTTAAGTGAACCAACAAACTGTATTATTTCGCTAGCAAGATGAACTTTAATATCATGACCTTCTACTTCGATATACATAATCTGATCTATAGATATTTTTTTAATACCTTTAGTTGTATTAATAATTAAAGATTTTGTTGGTCTATTTTTTATTATTTTTATAACCTTTTGCATACATGCAACAAGAGCTTGATACCTAATAGGTTTAACAATGTAATTTAATGCATCTACTTCATAGCCAAATGTAGCAAACTTGGAGATATTTGTCACAAATATTATTAATACATTTTCATCTTTTTCTCTTATCTTTTTAGCAAAATCCAAACCATTAATGGAATTATTTAAATCGATATCTATAAATAAAAGATCATATTGAAAATTGAATTTATCTAGAAATATTGATGCATCTGTAAAGTTATCAACTTGATAAAAAATGTCTTTATTATCTTCTTGATATATGTTTAAAAGATTTATTAGATGATTGCTATCATCCTTACAATCTTCAATAATAGCTACTTTGAAATTAATCTTATTCATAACTATAAAATATTTCTGACATCAACTACTTAAAGTATAACAAAATTAAAAACCTATTTCATAAGTTATGGAAAGAAAAAGGTGAACAAGTATTGTTCACCTCTTTGGAGAAAAATTTAAATGAAAATTCACTAATTAATTTTCATTATTCCACCAGTATTTTTGCATACACGTT
>CAZJPX010000105.1:0-2188 GCA_964548325.1 uncultured Staphylococcaceae bacterium | reverse complement strand
AAATGATCCATAGTAGACTTTCTTTTCTTTGCACTATAAAGATAAACTTTCAATTTGTTAGTTATGTTTTGCTGACCAATGAAATCACCTAATGTTTTTGGTCTTAATTGAATTGAAATCTCTCTATTATCCATTTTTGATTTTTTGTATAGCTAACTTTAAAGCTTCAGCTTCTTCTAAATCATCTTCAATACTTTGAAGAGCAAAATATACGATGTTTGGTTCATATCCTAAAGAAACCAAAATATTTTGTAAATTTTGGTATTTTGCAGGATTTAAATTTAAATTAGGCAGTTTATGGAATAATTCACTAACCAAAATAGAAGCCTTACCATTGATTCCGTTAATCTTCCTTAAAGCATCTAAATTTCTACTTTTTATGAAATGAATTAGCTGTTCTGCTGTAACAGTTTTTAATATTGTTAAAGCAGTTTTAGGCCCAATTCCTTGAACAAGATTGAGCTTAGTGAAGACCATCCTTTCTAGTGCAGTAGAAAAACCAAAACATGTAAATTCATCTAGTACGAGCTTAAAAATTGTATAAATTGTTATATCTTCATTTAGCTTATAACCATAAGGATTACTCACTAAAATATTGAAATAAAAGTTATTACAATTTATGACGATATATTTATCGTTTATATTAACAACATTACCTTTTAAGCAATAAAACATGAAAGTTTTAGAGCGTCATTCAAAATATTCAAATTCAAAATCCTTTAATTTAACAGTATCACCACTTTTTGCACCGATTCGATGTAATTCATCATCAATACCAATCTTGTTTAGATATTGAATTAACTTTAGCATTCCTTCATCTTCACTAATGTTAATTAATTCAAATGTTCTTATAACTCTTTCACCTTCAATTCGATAAACATTTTCATTTTCTTTAACAATTTTAAATATTTGCTCATCCTTATTTAAATCAATAACAACTTCTTTTTGATCATCTGAATAAATAGGGAATGTTTTTGCAGTTTTTAAAAGTTTAAAACATTTGTTAATAACTTTATCTAAATTAAAATTAGTTAAAGAGCTTATTGGTATAACTTCTTCATCAATTTGTTTTTGAAATTTTTCAAATTTATCTTTTGCAAAATCGGTATCAACTTTTGAAGCGACAATAATTTGCGGGCGATCTATTAGATGCATTCCATATTGTTCAAGTTCATTATTTATCGTCTTATAATCTTCAAGTGGATCTCTAGAAGAATCCATATCTATCAAATGAATTAGAACTTTGGTTCGTTCAATGTGTTTTAAAAAATTTAAACCTAATCCTTTACCAATATGAGCACCTTCAATTAATCCCGGCATATCAGCTAGTACAAATGTTTGATATGGATTGTTTTTATTAACTACAACTCCTAGATTAGGTATTAATGTAGTAAATTCATAATCAGCAATCTCGGCTTTACAATTTGTGACAGTCGAGATAAATGTTGATTTACCAACACTTGGAAAACCAATTATTCCTACATCAGCTAACAATTTTAATTCAATGATTAATCTTTTTCTTTCACCTGGTAAACCATTTTCTGCTACCTTAGGAGCTTTATTTCTTGGGTTTTTAAAGCAAGCGTTTCCTCTTCCTCCTCTTCCACCTTTACAAATTAAGATTGTTTTCCCTTCCTCATCTAAATCTGCAACAAAAGAATGATTTTCTTCTAAAAAAACAACACTACCAATTGGTAAATCTATATAGATGTCCTTTGCACCCTTACCATATTGATTTTTTGCTCCACCATCTTCACCATTATCAGCAAAAAAGGCTTTTGAGTGTCGATAATTAAATAATGTAGAAATTTTTGAAGAAGCCCTTAGATAAACAGAACCACCTTTCCCTCCATTTCCACCATCAGGTCCACCTTTTGGTCTATTTTTTTCATGGAGAAAAGAGATTCTACCATCGCCACCTTTTCCGCTTCTTACATCAATAATTACTCGATCAATAAACATATTACATCTATAAAAAACCACCTGTCAAAGCAGGTGGAATTATTTATTAAGCTAATGTTTCGTAAACACTAACGCGTTTCCTGTTTTTACCAACTCTTTCAAATTTTACATAACCACTAATAAGAGCAAAAATTGAATCATCTCCACCTCTTTTAGTGTTTACACCAGGATATACTTTTGTTCCGCGTTGTCTATAAATAATTGATCCTGCTTTACAATATTGACC
>CAZJPX010000104.1:0-2232 GCA_964548325.1 uncultured Staphylococcaceae bacterium | reverse complement strand
TTTGTTCATTAAGGAGGATTAATATTTTGAAGAAAGAAGATGTATTTAGTTTAATCATATACGTTGCAATGATTGCAATAGCTCTAGTTGTTGGCTTTGTTATTATTTTGCCTGCATTTGAAGCAGGATATCTATTTGATACTGCCGGAGCAAGAATAGGATATCTACTAGCAGCTATCCTTGCTTCAATAATTGTTAATGCTTTATTTGTAGAATTTGGACATTTAATTGGAGGAAAAATTGGAGGATATGAAATATTATCTTTTAACGTTCTTGGTTTTTGCTGGTATAAAGAAGAGGTAGAAGGAAAAGCAAAGTGGAAATTTAAATTCCCTAGATCTTTTGATGGATTAGCTGGAGAAACCGAGATTTGTCCTAAAAAAGAGAATGCTAATTTAACTACATACGTTCTTGGACCTTTAGTTTTCTTTTTACTTGAGATTGTTGCAATGTATCTTTGTTTAGTTTTTATACCTGAAGAAGACAATCCTCTAAACTGGCTAAAATATGCATTCATAATACTTGGTACAATAACTTGTATGTTTGCTTTGTATAACTATTACCCAGCTAGACTTGACAGCTTAAACGATGGATTTAGAATGGTCTCGCTACCTAAGAAAATAAATATTGATGCATACAATAAATACCTAACAATACTAGGTAAAAGCTTAGTCACAAAAGAAGATGCAGAATTAACTACGTATCCTGTAACAACCGATTTCACTGCAGAAACGAATTTACTTTCTGTTTATCAAGCACTTGTTTTTCAAAAATATGATAAAGCAAATGAGTTACTTGAAGAAATTATCAATGCACCAAAGATTTCTAAATACACTATTTTAGAAGCTCAACTTGAAAAATACTTTATTAAGTTATTAACATCCGATAATGTAGAAGAATTAAAAGAAACATATCAAAAACAATTTACTAAATCTGAAATTAACACAATTAAAAAAGTATATGATACAAAAGCCTTAAGAGTTTATATGTTATATGTAGGTATTGTTGAAGATAGTAAGAGCGAAGTAAAATTCTGTAAAAATAAATTTCCTAAACTTATTAAAGAACAAACTAGAGGTTTTGTAGAAGCTGAAACAATTTTATATAATAGAGCACTTGAAAGACTTGAAACTCTTTCAAAGACACCAACCATTGAATAAATTTGATTTAATTTTGATAATGAAAAATAGTTTTATATAGTCGAATAGATTAAAAACTAGGAGGATAAAAACTATATGAATAAAGTTATTATATTGACGGACTCTACTTGCGATTTAAGTGAAGAGATAATTAAAAGTAGAGACATTAAATCTATTCCGTTACATGTCACTTTCCCATCAGAAAACATTGATTATTTAGATGGAGTAAATTTACATCCAGATGATATATATAAAAAAGTAGAAGAATTAAAGGAAACTCCAAAAACCGGTGCAAGAAGCATCTTTGAATTTATTAAAGATTTCACTCCATATATAGAAAAGGGCTATGACATTATTTATACAGGAATTGGTAGTGGATTATCTTCTACATTTGAAAGTGCAAAGATAGCAGCTGGAGAATTTCCAGAAGGAAGAATAGAACTTGTTGACTCAGAAACATTATCTACTGGAACAGGATTATTAGTCTTAAAAATGTGTGATTTACGAGATCAAGGATTAAGTGCAAAAGAAATAGCTACAGAAGTAAGAAAGTTAGTTCCTAAGTTAAGTGTTAAATTCTGTATTGATACACTTGATTATCTACATAAAGGTGGTAGATGTTCTGGCTTAACAAAATTTCTTGGTGGAACATTAAAGCTACATCCTGTAGCTAAAACAACTGGCAACAAATTAACAGTTGGGAAAATATGTCTAGGTAAATATAAAAAAGCAATTGATTATCAAATAGAATTATTTAAAAAAGATCTTCCAAATATCGACCTAACAAGAGTATTTGTTACAGATAGCGGAAGAATGGAAGGAATGGATGAATATTGTATAAAAGAATTATCAAAAATAGTTGATCCATCAATTATTATTCATACTAGAGCAGGTTGTGTTGTCACAAGTCACTGCGGACCTAAAACCTTAGGTATTTTATACATTCTAAAATAAATCACAATCAAAAAATAATTAACAATTTTTAAATTTTGCCCAGGTTTTACAAGGTTTTTTACAAAAAAACCTTGTTTTTCTTTAAAAAAAGGTTCGCAAAGTTGTGTATTTTCTATATTTCAATTAATCTTTCGTTTTC
>CAZJPX010000103.1:0-2252 GCA_964548325.1 uncultured Staphylococcaceae bacterium | reverse complement strand
ATGATTGGTTTTACATCAGGTGTGATAGGTGTTGCAATAACTTATGGTATATCTGCACTTATCAACTTAATAGTTGGAAACTTTAGTGGAATCTATACAATAGCCGCATTACCTGTTCTTTATGCCTTTATCTTAATAGTAGTTAGTGTATTGTTAACCTTGATATCAGGTCTTGCTCCAGCTGCTCTTGCTAGTAGAAAAGATCCAGCTGTTGCACTAAGGACAGAATAATTAAATATATATTTTCTAAATAAAAACATTGCAGAATCTTTATTTTCTATGAGATTCTCCCCGTTCGCACATCATATCTAATATCGGCATAAGAGATGAACCTGTGTCTGATATACTATATTCAACTCTTGGAGGAATTTGAGAATATTCTTTTCTTATGATTAATCCATCACTTTCTAATTCTTTTAATGATTGGGTTAATGTTTTAAATGAAACACCTTTAATATACTTTTTAAGTTGGTTATATCTAACTATTTTAAATTTTATAAAGGTTTTATTCTAAAGGAACATCTATTTCCTTATCTTTATAGAAATATTTCTTATCATTTTCATTAAATTCTCTAACTACTTTACAAGGCACACCAAAAGCCACTACATTTGCTGGTATATCTTTTGTTACTACACTCCCTGCTCCAATAACTGTATTATCTCCAATTGTAACTCCAGGTAATATTGTAACATTTGCTCCAATCCAAACATTCTTACCAACATGAATTGGAAAGTTATATTCATAACTTTGAAGTCTTAATGAAGGAAGAATTGGATGAGCAGCTGTGGCAAATATGACATTTGGAGCAATCATTGTATTATCTCCAATATAAATATGTTCATCATCGACAAAAGATACATTTGAATTTGCATACACATTATTTCCAAGATGCACATGTCGACATCCCCAATTGGAGTGAATTGGTGTCTCAATAGAACAACCTTCTCCGATTTCTAAAAAGATCTCTTTAAGTAATTTCTTTCTTTTCTCGACTTCAGAAGGCAAGGTTTTATTATATTCTTGCATCTTATCTTGATATTTCTTTTGTTCTAAAACGATCTTAGGGTCATTAGATTTATATAATAAACCCTTAAATTTTCTTTCATAATTATCCATAAGTTCAACACCTCCTCATCTACAAAGATATTTTAATTTTATTGTTTGCTGATGTCTAACAATAATCTAGATATGTATGCTTTCACCTTTTAAATATGGATATATTTCTCTACAATATTATGTATGCAAGAGATAATTAAATACGTCGAAAACAAAAAAGAAGAAATTAAATCTATCGTCTCCTCTTTAAAATGCAAAATTAAATTAATAATCGTTCAATTAAATGATAATCCTGCTTCTAATGCATATATAAAAGGTAAGATCAGTGATTGTGGATATGTAGGTATAGAAGTTGAACATATAAAATTAGATCCATCTACTACTCAAGAGGAACTATTTAAACTTATCGATAAACTAAATAAAGATAAAACTGTAACAGGAATAATCGTTCAATTACCTCTGCCTAAGCATATCGATGAATCTGAAGTAGCAAGAAGAATAGATCCTAAAAAGGATGTCGATGGATTTAATCCTTTAACTTTATATAATCCAGCCACTCCATTTGGAATACTCACATATTTAGAAGACAACAAGTTTGAATTCATAGGGAAAAACGCTGTAGTTTTAGGAAGAAGCAATATTGTTGGTAAACCAATGGCTAGGTTGCTACTAAATAAAGATATGAATGTAACAGTTCTACATTCTAAAACAAAACTAGAAGATCAAAAGTTTTTTATAAAAAACGCAGATTTAGTAGTAGTATCAATTGGAAAAGGATACTACATCGATGATAAATTCACCTTTAAAAAATCAGCGGTCGTAATCGATGTAGGTATAACTAGAAATAATGAAGGTAAACTAATCGGAGATTGTATACCTAACTTAAATGTATATTTCCAATCACCTGTCCCAAAAGGAGTTGGTTTATTAACTAGACTCTCTTTATTATTAAATTTAGTTAAAGGAGGTAAAATACAAAATGGACTTTAAAATAGGAAAAACTGAAGTTTATGGATTAGAGTTTGCTATTAAAGCAAGTGGAAATCCAATGCGTACTCAGTTAAATAGAGAAGAACAAACCGAAGGTGATCTAAAAAGAGCAATGATGTTGGGTGGAGCACGTCCTGGAGAAGGACATGACAACTATTTAAAAGGAATTGTAGTTGAATTTGATATAACAGCACCTCTATATTGG
>CAZJPX010000102.1:0-2278 GCA_964548325.1 uncultured Staphylococcaceae bacterium | reverse complement strand
AATATTTTTCAATTAATCTCACAAGTTGTTCATGTTTTATTTTTGCTTCTTTTATAGTCATATAGTTTCCTTATTTATCAAATAGTTTACTAATGGATGAATGAGAACCTTGAATCTTTTTTATTCCAAAATCATCAAATTCTACTGTTAGAATGTTTCGTTCAGAGATGTCTATAACAGTACCATTTTTAAATATTTTATGAAAACATCTATCTCCAATATTCCATTGTATATTATTTGAAGCTTGAATGATAATATCTCCACTTGATATTGATGTATCAAAATCATCATCATCGTCGTCTTCAAATTTATATCGATATCTTTTTAAAGTTCTTCCCTTAAATAAAGGTTGAACATCTTTTTTTGTTTCTAGACCTGCTTCTTTTATAAATTGAGAAGGCAAACCATAATTACCAGATCCATATACATATTCGTTGTTGTATGTTAGGTATAATCCTTTTCTAGCTCTAGTGAATGCGACATATGCAATACGTCTTTCTTCCTCTAAATCTTTTGGTGTGAATCTATTTCTATAAGAAGGGAAGACATCTTCATTTAATCCAGCGATGAATACATAATCAAACTCCAAGCCTTTTGCTGTATGAACTGTCATTAATGAAATAGAATCTACGCCTTGAATTTCATCTTGAGTTGATAAAAGAGCGATGTCAGATAAATATTCTTCTAATGTTTTTTCACTGTTTGGATCTTTAAATGTTGTGTGAATATCGTTAAGTAGTTCTTTAACGTTTTCGATTCTAGAATCACCATTATCCGTTTTTTCTAAATATTTAAGATATTGAAGATCTTGAAATAAAAATTTTTCAATGATTGATGCAGTCTCAGTTTTAGAAGATGAATTTAATGCTTTCTTTGTTTGTTCAATTTTTTCAAATAATGAATTTAATTCAACAATAGCAGAACCAGGAATTTTAGTTTCAAATCTATGTAGATTTTTAAAATACTCTACTAAGTGCATATTATTTTCATTTGCTTCATATTTAAATCTTTCAATTGTTTTATCTCCAATTCCTCTTTTTGGAACATTTATTATTCTTTCAAAAGCAATGTCATCATCGTCTGTTAACATCAATCTTATATAGGAGATACAATCTTTGATTTCCATTCGTGAATAGAATCGTTCACCTCCATAGATAATATAAGGGATGTTTGCTTTTGTTAAAGCGAGTTCGATATTAAGCGATACAAACGATGAACGATATAACACAGCTATATCTTTATATGAATTTGCTTTTTTCTTGTTTAGAAGTTTTTTGATAGTATCTGCAATATATTTTCCTTCATCTTTTTTCTTTTTAAGTGCTTCTACTTTGACTCCTTCTAAGTCTTCATTGTTTGTGAATAAATCTTTTTTATATCGATCAGAATTATAAGCAATCAATTTGTTTGCAGAATTTAAAATAGAAGGAGTAGAACGATAATTTTCATTTAATACAATTGTTTTAGTATCTCTATAATCTCTATCAAGATCTAGTATGATTTTTTGATTAGCTCCGCGCCAAGTATAAATTGTTTGATCTGGATCTCCTACTGCAAAAATCATTGTGCTAATAGATGAAAGAAGTTTAATTAATTTGTATTGAACATCGTTAGTATCTTGAAACTCATCAATTAAAATGCATTGATATCTTTTAACATATTTAAGTCTAATATCATAAAAATCAGTTAATATCTTATTTGTATAAATAAGTAAATCATCAAAGTCTAAATAATATGAATAATTCTTTCTTTTTTCATATTCTTTAAATATCCTTAGTAATCTCTTTTTATCAAAAGATATATCTTGGTAGGTTTCTACTTCTTCTAAATATTCTTCTACATCAGTTGGTAGCATTCCTTGTGTTTTAAAAGAACCTATCAGTTCAATAAATCTTTTAAGTTCGGGATCTCTTTTTTTATATTTAAATAGATCTTTACCAATTTGATGAAATAATAATTTTTGTTCATCTTCATCTATGATCACAAAACTATTTGGTATTCCTAAAATAGATATTTCACTTCTTAGAAATTTTGCACAGAAAGAATGAAAAGTAGAAATATTTAAATCGTTATTATTAACTGTTCCTTCTAATAATTTAATCGCTCTTTCTTTCATCTCTTTTGCTGCTTTATTTGTGAAAGTAAATGCAACAATTTCAAAAGGAGATATTTTAAGTTGTTCAATTAAATAAGCAATTCGATATGTTAAAACTCTTGTTTTACCACTTCCAGCACCAGCAATAATTCTTAAATTTTGAGCATTAGATGTTACTGCTTC
>CAZJPX010000101.1:0-2319 GCA_964548325.1 uncultured Staphylococcaceae bacterium | reverse complement strand
TAAAAAGAGCAAACTGTAAAGAAATTACACTCATTGCTCCATATTATGGGTATGCTCGTCAAGATCGCATAGCTAGTATGAATGAACCAATCTCAGCTAGATTAATAGCTGATTTATTTACGACAATTGGTGTTAATAGAGTCATCACAGTTGAACTACATACACCTCAAATTCAAGGATTCTTTGGAGTTCCTGTTGATAATTGTTCACCATCTTATGTCTTTGCTAAATATATAAAAGAGATACTTAAAAAAGAAAAGGATAATGATTTAATTAATCATATTGCTGTAGTTGCTCCAGATCATGGAGCATTATACAGAGCTCGAGATTTAGCAAATGCATTAAGTGGAAATATTCCAATCGTTGTTATCGATAAAAGAAGACCTGAACCAAATGTTGCTGAAATCACAAACATCGTTGGTGATATCGAAGGTAAGATATGCATTATGATTGATGATATCATTGATACTGGTGGAACAATACTTGCTGGTGCTAAAGCTTTAAAAGAAAGAGGAGCAAGCAAAGTATTTATATGCGCATCACATGCCTTGTTTAATGGGGATGCATTAAAGAAAATGGAGACATCTCCTTATGTTAATGCATGTATCGTAACTGATACTATTGAACATAAAGAGTTTGAAAAAAGCAAAAAAGTACAAGTCGTATCAATTGCTGATATGATTGCTGATGTTATTAAATCTCATGAATCACATGAGAAGATAAAAGATCGATACGCAAGGTTCCATTAATTTGTTAATAGTTTCATATTAAAGATATTTGTTTAAACTTAATACTTATGTTTAGCGAGGAGGGAAAAAATGGTAGTTCTTTCAACTAGATGTTTAATATTAAATGAGTTAAATGAAGTGTTACTTGTTGAAATAAATAAACATGATTGTTTTGATTCTTTAACACTTCCTGGAGCAGCTGTTAAAGTTAACGATGAATCTCTTTATGACTCTTTAATAAGAGGAGTTAAAGAAACAACAAAAATAGAACTAAAAAATCCTAGTTATTTTAAATTTTTAGAGCACTTTAGCAAGGATATTTTTAGAAGAGACATCATTTTTATATATTCATGTAAATGTTTTAAGAAAGATATTGACTCAGTTGTTTCTAAAACTAGAAGAGTTAAAAATCATATATGGGTTAATAAATTTAACTTAAATACTTTACAAAATGTTCACCCGCTATTATCAAAAATAGTTAAGGAATATTTAGATACTATATAATTTAGTATCTATTTTTTTATGTGGAGGTAGTATATGGCAAAAGATCGAAATAATTATATTTTTAATAAAAAATGTTTATTGATACTTTTATATTTATACTACATCAACGATGTTTCTTATAAGGATATCACATTTAGATCTTTTGGTTTTTCCTTTGATCCTACATGTAATTTTAAAGTGTATGTAACTTCTAAAAATAAACATCTTCATAAATACTCTGTTCAAATTTTTGATAGTTTAAAAGGAGTAAATTTAGAGACCCTTGATCTAATGGGAAATGTGAATATTGTTAAAGTTAATAGGATTTTAAATTATAAAGATTTCTATCAACCAAAATCCTCTTTAAACATATTCTTTGATGAAATTAGTTTCTATGCTGAGGGATACATTGAAGGAAAACATCTTTCATATGAACTAGAACAAAAAGATGACAGTGTATATAAGGATGATATACTTCATAACCTTGTCTACACTGCATCTAAAATAAAAAGTGGAAAAGATAAAAACTTCTTAATTTGGGTACTAAAACTTTATACATGCAAGTTACCAACCGATCTTGTCCTTGGAGCAGGAATTAATTGTGATTATGGAGCAAAGGATTGGAAAGGTTTGATAGCAAGTTTAGATGAAGAGTTTTATCAAGGGAATGTTAGAGCACTTAAAGAGAGCAAAAAATATGTTGGTGAAGAATTATTTGTCTCATCAAAGGTATTGAAATCTAATGGATTTGACATATATAAATCGCTTAATAGAGAACTATATTTATTTAAGGAAGCAAAATCTTTTAATGATGTTGATTCAACACTCTATCAATGTGTTTTGTATTTAGAAAAACATAAAGGAACAAATGTTATAACCTATAATTATGATACAAATTTAGAGTACCTTCTTAGAAAGAAAAATATATTGTACACCTCTGTTTTTGATGATAATTCCTTCTTAACAGAAAAATGTATGTGCAATATTTTCCATGTTCATGGAATATTACCTTTTGATAAATATAATGAAAAAAAATACACAGATTCTTTAGTATTTTCTGAGAGTGAATATTTTGAACTTTATAATAATCCATACACTTGGAATATTT
>CAZJPX010000100.1:0-2338 GCA_964548325.1 uncultured Staphylococcaceae bacterium | reverse complement strand
CCACTTGTTATATTGATAGTATAATCAGTACTTGAAGCGTATGTTACAGTGTATGCTGTTGGCCAATCAATTGTTACAACAACATTTTCTGATGGCATAGTGAATTGATAGTAATTTCCATTCTTTTCAATTATCTGAGCACCATTGTAATAGATCTTATCAAAACCAGTATCAGTAGAAACTCCAATTAATACTATCGCACCAACTTCTGATTCAGTTATCAAAACCATATTACTATTATAAAAATTTACTTCTAGATCAGTTGGATCATTATCAGTCGCCTGATAAGTGATTGTGTATGTTGTTACCTCAGGTTCAACTGGTTCATTTGGATCAACTGTTGTTGTATTCTCTTCAACAAAAGTAGCATTAACAACATTCTCTCCTGCAATTAATGTGACGGTAACTTGATTATTAACAACTGTTTGAGCAACGTTGTTAAAAGTTAATGTTTCAAGTTCATAACCATTATCTGGAATAGCAGTCAATGTGATATCTAATCCAACATATAGATTAGTTGTTTGAGAAGCAATAACAGAACCGTTTTCGAACGTTCCAATTGTTAAAGTTGCACTACTTGTTGGTGTCTCATCACTTCCTGTATCACACGCAGCAAGAGATGATAAGGTTAGTCCTCCAAATAGTAGTGTTCCTACAAGAACAAATATTTTTTTTCTTTTCATAAAATCCTCCTTTTTTATGAATTAACATTCTCTCCTTAAATTTCTAAATATAATAAAGTCTTTAAGACTTTTATTATTAACGTTTGTATTTTTGCACTAATGTGCTAAGACGAGTAGAAAATTCATCTTTTCTTTTATTAAACTCATCATTTGTTAATCTCCACGACCAATTTTTAATTGATAAGGTCGAAGGGAAATTCATACGTGCTTCTATTCCAAGAGGGAATAGATCTTGGATTGGAGTAATTGCACATTTTGAATTACTAGCCAAATTAAGTTCGACGATTTTGTTTGTAATGTCTTCATCAGTTGATAATTTATCTATCGTGATATTGAAGTATTCACATTCTTCTTTCAATATGCGGATATATTCTTCTTTTCTAGATAATGATAATGAATTGATAAACTGCAATGTCGTCTCACTATCGTGGGTTGAAGAGTAACTATAACATTTTGCATCGTAGTTTCTTGGTCTCCAAGAGCTGTATGGATTTAAATGTCCAACTCCTTCAATTAGAATCTTCATACCAGGATAGCCTGTTTGATTCATAAATTGATAGAAATCTTCATCAAGTTTTCCAAGGTCTTCGGCAACTATTGGATAATTTAGTTTATCTTTAAATAAATCAAAACCTGGACCTTTTATCCATTCACCATTGATAGCATCTTTAGCTTTAAATTTGATGCTATAGTATCCACTAAATCCTCTAAAATGATCAATTCTAACTAAGTCGTATAGTTTTAATGCATTTTTTATACGATTATTCCACCACGAGTAATTAGTCTCCTTATGATAGTCCCAATCATATAGAGGGTTTCCCCAAAGTTGACCTTTGATACTATATGAATCTGGAGGACAGCCGGCTACTCTTGTTGGACGATGTTTCTTATCGAATTGAAACATTTTTGGATACTTATAACATTCAACACTATCGTAGGCTAGATAGATAGGTAAATCCCCCATTATTTTAACATCATTTTTGTTCGCATATTCTTTTAGTTTAGAATATTGATCAATGAACTCATATTGTGTCCACATATAAAATTCAAACAAATTTTTATATGTAGTAATAGTTTCCTTTTCAATATCTAAAGAATACCTACGATATCTTCTTTTCCGTTTAAACCAAGGCAAATGATTATGTAATTCTTTTAACGTCATGAAGAATGAAAAATCACGAGCGTTAGTGTTAGAACTTAAGAAGGTAGTAAATTTATCATCGTATGAAAAATTACTAAATGCTTTCTTCAAGATATTTATACGATTATCAAAGATTTTTTTATAATTCACTCTACTTTCATCTTCGCCAAAATCAATATCGCTCAAATCTTTTTTATTCAACAATCCTTTTGAGATTAAAATATCTAAATCAATGAAGTAATAATTGAAACCATAATTGGATGGAGATTGATAAGGTGAATCCCCATAGCTTGTTACATTTAGTGGTAATATCTGCCAAACCTTCATTTTAGATTTCTTTAAAAAATCAACAAACTCATAGGCTGTTTTACCAAAAGTTCCAATGCCATATGGTGAAGGCAACGAAGAGATGTGCATTAATATTCCAGCATCTTTTTCCAAAATAAATATCTCTTGTAAGCCCTTTAATTATATCTTTTATTGATACATGTGTCAAAATTTTATAAGAGGCCGA
>CAZJPX010000099.1:0-2346 GCA_964548325.1 uncultured Staphylococcaceae bacterium | reverse complement strand
ATTTATAAAGAAAAAGAAGCTGAAATAATGGAGATTTGATTAGTTCTAATGTTAGATGAAGAAAATAAGGAAATAACTAGACCTCAAAAAGCTTTCACAAAGAAAATGACTGAAGAAACGAAAAAATCTCTTATCAATCGTTTTATCATGTCGATTGCTTTAATTTTAATTTGTGTTCCTTGTATAATTCTTGGAGACTATTTCTTTTTATGTTTAATATTTGTTGGAGCGGTCATCACAACTCATGAGATAACAAAAAGTCCACAATCAGTTGAAAAAAAATTTAAGAACATCATATATCTATTTGCTTATGTCATGATTGTATGGCTGATCTTTTGGGTCTTTTTAAAAAATAATTTAGCTCTATATTATGCTGATAAGGAATCATATTCGTTCTCCTTATATGCCGGGTTTGATACTCCATTTATTTCAATAATTGCATTCGCTATTTGCATTGTTTTCTTTTTTTTGATGGTATTTATCGATGAAACTTTTACATTACAAGATGCATTTTATTTCATTATCATGCTATTTATAGTTTCCATAGGATTTCAATCGATTCTGTATCTAAGATTCTTACCTTATGTAGACTTAGTGAATACTCTTTCAACTAGCGCAGTATTAAATCAAGCAAGTATGGATGAAGTTAATGCAATATTAAGCAGTGGAACATTTAAATATCTTCAATCAGCAGCTTTAGTTATCTTCTTCCTCATGGGAGTATGCCTCAATGATGTTGGTGGATACATCTTTGGAATGTTGTTTGGAAAGCATAAAATGCTACCTCGCATCTCTCCAAAGAAAACTTGGGAAGGATTTATTGGAGGAGTTGTATTATCTGCAACATGCACATTAATATTTGCGTTCTTACTTGCTTATTTTGGATATCCGATCTTAAATATCTTGGATTTAGATCATTGGTATAACATTGTCATATTATCATTGTTAATGCCTCTTGTAGGAAGTTTAGGTGATTTGATGTTTTCAGCTGTTAAAAGATCATATAACATAAAAGATTTTGGACAAATTCTTAAAAGTCATGGAGGACTTTTAGATCGCCTTGATTCTATTTTGATTACCGCTATCGCACTAGGTGGTGTTCTTCCTATTATGGAGAATGCTTGGATAGTATATCTATAAAGTTAAAATGAATAATCTAATACTTTTAGGAGCAAGTGGCTCAATTGGAAAACAAACAATTGATGTTATTTTAGATGAAAAAAAATGGACTTTAATAGGGTTTAGTGTTGGAAAGAATATAAATTATGCTTTATATTTATTAGAAACATTTATTACTGTGAAGTATGTTTATGTTCAAGAATATGCATCATATAAAATCATTAAAGATAAATATAAAGATATTGAAATTTTTTATGGCGATGATGGATTAAATAAATTAATTGAAGTATCTGATGCAGATATTTATATTAATGCATTAAGTGGATTTGTAGGTGTTATACCTAGCATTAACATAATCAAAAAAAATAAAATATTATGTCTAGCTAACAAAGAAACAATTGTCTGTTTAGGAGAAGTATATAATAAACTTCTAAAAAAGAACAAGAAAGCACGAGTTATACCAATTGATAGCGAACATACTGGATTATTAAAGTGTATATTAAAAAACAATAATAATGATTATATCGAGCATTATTATATAACTGGAAGTGGCGGACCTTTTTATAATTTATCAGATGATGAATTAAAAAAAGTCACATTAAAAGATGCATTAAATCATCCTACATGGAATATGGGAAATAAAATAACAATCGAGTCCGCATCAATGATCAATAAAACATTTGAGATAATAACTGCATGTTATTTATTTAATATAAATATTGAAAACTTATCAGTATTAGTAGATCGAACATCTTTTGTTCATGCACTACTAAAACTTAAAGATAATACATACTGTATAAACTGTGGTCCCAAGGTTCCTACAATGATAGAACCTATAAAATTTGCCCTAAATTATGCACTAGATAAATCAAATATTTTGATAAAAGATGTGGTTTTTATAAAGAATTTAAATAAATTTAACATGTTTTTATTAGACTATAAAAAGTTTCCAATATTAAAATATGCTGAATATATATTGGCTAACAAAAAGAATAGTGGGTTAATTTTTAACGCAGTTTGTGAAACATGCGTTGATGCATTTTTAGATAACAAAATAAATTTTTCTGATATTTATAAAGTTGTTGATCAAATAATGAAAACAACTAAATTAGAAGAAATATCAAATATTAATGATATTCAAAAATGTAACGATACGATTAAAAATATATCTTTAAAATTAATCAATGATTTAAATAATAAAAGTTAAGTTGATGATAGGTATGTGTT
>CAZJPX010000098.1:0-2371 GCA_964548325.1 uncultured Staphylococcaceae bacterium | reverse complement strand
ATATTTCTTAAATGTAAGAAATGAAGTCGTTTTTGTTTTGAATATTTATCAGCCATATGTATGACATCATTATCTCTACCTGCACCAAATGATCCTGTACATAAAGTTAATCCATTATGAATTGAAGGTATGGTTTTGAATAATCTATCTAGATCCTTTTCATTAGATATAATGCGAGGTAAACCAAACACATCCCATGGTGGATCATCTGGATGAATGGCCATTTTTACATTTAATTCCTCGCAAATCGGGATTATTTTCTTTAAAAAGTATATTAAATTGTTAAATAGATTATCATGAGTGATGGAAGAATATTCTTTTAATAATCCATGTAGTTCGTCTTTACTATATGATTCATCCCATCCAGGAAGATGGAGATTATTTGGGTCTACTTTTAAAAATTCTTCATGAGAATATGAAAGAGAATTTGAACCATCTTCATTGATATGTTTCATGTTAGTTCTTAACCAATCAAAGACTGGCATAAAGTTGTAACAGATAACTTTAACTCCAACCTCAGCACATCTTTTTATGTTTTCAATATAGACGTCAATTAGCTTATCTCTTGTTTCTTTTCCAAGCTTTATATCTTCACTAACAGGTATAGATTCAACAACTTCAAAGCTCAAACCATATTTGTTAGCTTCTTTTTTTAACTCTAATAAACTTCCCTTTGGCCAAACCTTCCCAACTGGCACATCATAAATAGCTGATACGACCCCAGTCATATTTGGTATTTCTCTTATATAACTTAAAGGTATTGAATCATTTTTCCCAAACCATCTAAACGTTAATTTCATCTATTTAACTCCTCTTGATAAACATCAATAAAGAAAGGCGAATCACCCGTCAACTTATGATACATTATTTTGGAAAATTTTATAACGTTATTTCTTCATTTTGTTTACTAAAATTATTGACATGTTATTTTGAAAAATTAAAAATAATTAAGTATGAAAGTTTCCGTTCATTAACTAAAATTTTATATTTGCTTTTTATGAGCATTTTTTGAAAGGAGTTATATGAAACTACATAAAAAATTATTATTGGGTTTATCAACTTGTATTGTAGGGCTTGTCTCTATCGTAAGTTTGTCAAGCTGTAGTTATTTTGTTTATCTGCTTGATAGCACATCAGGAGAAGGATCGGTGACTGGAACATATAGTTTTGATATCTCAGTTTACGATTCAAACTATACAAATTACATTTTAAATGCCTCATCTACTGTTCTTGATCTCTTTGTCGGAAAAGGTGTAACTCAAACAAATACACTTGTTTTAGGATCAGATGGTACTTACACTTACACCAAAGAACTTTACTTTTCTACAGAAGGTGACTCTTGGTATACATATAATCTTGCTGTATTCTATGGCAATTATACCAATTCAAGCAATACTGTTACTTTAGGTGAAGTTACAAAGATTGCTTATCAATTTATACCAGCATCAATTATTACTTCAAATGGTGTTAATCTTCCAGAATCTGAATACACTGAAACAACAGATTTAACAGCTACATCTTATTTCTTAATGAGTTCATTTTCTGTTATTGATTTATGGTATGGACCATACTTTGCACCAACTGGATATGGTAACGTATCTCAAACAGTCTACATTGGTAGTTACGATTGGGGAGGATTCACTTTTGCAGATGATGGATTAAGTTCTCTTGGAGGCTCCACAGATGATGATGATGAAGAGTCAAGCAAAGACTATGATACAGCCTTCACTCTTGAATCTGGATCTAGTGTTTACTATTTATATCTTTTTAATGATTACACATTTGAATTCTCAGTTTCATATATGGGTTATAACATAACAGAAGAAGGCACATGGTCATATGAAAACGGATCATTAAACATCAGTTATGGTTCAGATATTACACAAACATCGACCTCAAATGGTGATGATACCATTTCTCTTTATTATGAACATTCATCTTATGGTTCAACTATAAGTACAACATTTACCATTTCGGTTGATGAATTTGAAACCTGGTATAACAAATATGTTCTATCTTTCTATCTTGAATCAAGTTCAGGTATGTTTTGGGCCTACTTATACATAGAAGGTACCTTTGATATTGAAATGTCATATAGTGGTTATTCCATATCTGAAAGCGGAACGTGGACATATGAATCATCAACCTTAACATTGAGTAATGGAACTTCATCATACAATTCTCAAACAACTGATGATACTTTATCAATTAGTTATGTATTTGCTTCATACTCAGCAGCAAACACAACTCTTGAATGTTCCGCTACAGAATTTGAAACTTGGTACACCACCTATGTTTCAACTGAATCTTAAGTTAGAAGACATGATTAAAACTCTATAGGAGGAAATAAATAAATGGATGGAAAAAGACT
>CAZJPX010000097.1:0-2411 GCA_964548325.1 uncultured Staphylococcaceae bacterium | reverse complement strand
CATTTCCATTTGGTAAGACGACTGTTCCTCTAACTAATTGATCAGCTTTTCTTGTGTCGATGTTTAGATGAAATGAGATACCAACTGAAGAATCAAACTTAGTGATTGATGTCTTTTTAACAAGTTCAATTCCCTCTTCAATTGAATAAACTTTCTTCTTATCGACAAGTTCGAGGGCTGCTTTATATTTCTTTCCATGTTTTTTCATAACTTTTTGCCCTCCTATTAATCAACAACCTCGATACCCATATTCTTAGCGGTACCTTCGATTGTTCTCATCGCTGCTTCGATATCATTAGCATTTAAATCAGGCATCTTGTATTCAGCAATTTGCTTAATTTGAGCTTTAGTAACCTTACCAACTATTTGTCTTTGGTTGCTACTACCTTTTTCAATGCCAGCAGCTTTTAATAATAACCCTGTGACAGGAGATGTCTTAATCTCCATTGAGAAGGTCTTATCTTCATAAGCTGTGATAATAACAGGAACGATCTCTCCCCTTCTATCAGCAGTCTTTGCATTAAACTCGGTACAAAACTTAGGCATCACAACGCCACTACTAGCAAGTTTTGGACCAGGTTTTGCATCCCCACCTGGGAGTTCTAGTTTAACAACTTTTGCGACTCTTTTTGCCATTTTTCATAATCTCCTTTAAAATGTTTGGTAGTCATATTGAAGTAGTTCGCCTCTTCTCCTACCTATAAATTTACGACAATCTTACCACGTGCACGCGTATACGCGTACGCATAAAAGACACTTGATTATATAATAGAACTATCAATGATGCAAATATTTTTTTACGCTTGCACGATTTTTTTGAAAAATTAATCTATGAAAAATGCCTAAAAACTCATTTATTTCAATAAAAAAGGTGCAAATACTGCTTATTTTTCAAAAAAATCAAATTTTTAAATATTTTAAAATTTTTTTATCTTGTCAAAGAAACAGTCAATTTTCTTGTATCAGTCGCTTAAAAACAAGAGCGGTGGTTCTACTTTGGAAAATGGCACCTGGTAAGGTACTAGCTAGTTCCCATCCATCTATTCCATTTGTATCTAACAATTGTTGTAGAGCTTTAGTAAAATTGTTCTTAAAGAAAGGTGGGTAGAAGTATTCAATTTTATATTCCCATCTCATAAAAATTTCTCCTTTCGTTTATTAAAAAAACAATATTGATATTAGCATAAATGAAAGCATAGTAAGTGAAAATGTGTGATATAAAGGAGAAATTTTGTTCATTAAAAAAGACTAGTAGATACTAGTCTTGGTATTGTAAGGTATATAGAAACTGTGGCTATATTCTCATTATTTCGGTGAAATCTACATCGACTGTAGTGTTTCTTCCAAAGAAGACAGTATCGATGGTGACTTGGCCTTTTTCCTTATCGATACGGGAAATTTTACCTTCGAGGTCTTTAAATACTCCGCTCATAATCTTAATGGTATCACCAATATGGTATCTATCATACATTGATGAATCGACAACACCCATTCTTTTTAAGACTGCTTCTACTTGAGCAGATGGTACTGGGGTTGGTTTTTGTCCACCTCCACTTGATCCAGCAATACCGGTCACTCGAGGGGTATTTCTTATCATAAACCAACTCTCATCTGTCATAATCATTTCAACAAAGACGTAGCCAGGATATAGGTTAACTATCTTCATCTTTGGTTCCATTAAGCCGGTTTCTTTGTTTTTTACCATCTTATGAGTACCGTCTTTTGAAATAAATGGGCGAGATTCTTCAGCAACTAAAACTCTGAAGATGTAGTCTTCTAGGTTCATAGATTCTCTTCTAAGTTTAATGTTTTCAGCTACCTTGTTTTCATTTCCTGCGTAGGTTGTGACAACATACCATGCTTTAGTTCCTTGAGATTCGGTAGCTGCTGGTTTTTGTTCTTCTAAATTTAGATCATTTACATTCATTTCTTCACTCATAATTAACCTCTTAAGGATTCAAATGCTTCTCGAAGTTGTTCAATTAAGGTTTCACCAGCTAAGTCTTCAACAAATAAAATCAAACCAGCTACGATGGTAATAATCAAAATAACACCAAGTGTTACAAAGTATGTTTTTCTCTCTGGCCATCTAACTCTTTTAAGTTCTCGACCAACACCTTTAAAGTAGTTAATTGGACTTCTTCTTACTTTTTGTTCTGTTGCTACATTTTCTGGCATAACCTTTCTCTCCTTTCTATTTGCTCTCTTTATGTAGTGTGTGTTTATTACATTGAGGGCAATATTTATTGATCTCTAACCTAGTGGTAGAGCTTTCAACTTTCTTTGAAGTTGTGTAGTTTCTAGACAAACATTCGCTGCAAATTAAAATAACTTTTTGACGCATAAGAATTTTGTATATAAAAATATATCACATAAATTTTATTTATTTAAGTATCAATGTCAAATATTTT
>CAZJPX010000096.1:0-2476 GCA_964548325.1 uncultured Staphylococcaceae bacterium | reverse complement strand
TCTTTTTATCTATACTTCCTTTTTCAGTTTTATAAACCATTGCATATAAAGATTCTACAAGAGTGGTTTTCCCACTACCTTGATGTCCAAGTAATGCAATATTTCTAATATTATTAGTTTTTAAATCCACTTTTACGTACCTCCCTTTGAAAGCGCTTACAACTTTATATAGCATAATACAAATAAAGTCATTTTTAAAGTAAATATATATCGTAGAAAAAAATTTATTATTCACTAACGTAAACTGATTTTACTTGCTATACTTTATATAGAGGAGAAAATATTTACAAATATGGCAAAAAACACAATCTATGTTTCAGGACTATTAAATTTTGAAACAATTTTAAATGTGGATTCATTTCCAATTACTTATTTTCCTATCGATTATCCTTTCTTTGGGATAAACTCATCAGTCTCAGGTACTGCTTTTAATATCTCAAAAGCATTAACTACCTTAGGAGATAAAATAATTTTATCTTCTCATATCGGAGATGACTTGCTTGGTAGAACTATCATTGGAGAATGTAAAAAAGCAAGAATTCATGCTGATCTTGTCAAAATGGATCTTGAATCTACACCTACTGCAGTGGTCTTAGTAGATAAAGCTAGAAACCCTCAAGCTTACTTCGATCTTAAAAATGTCCAAGACGTCGTAACATCATTTGAAGATGAAAGAGAATACATCGCTCAAGCAGATCTTCTAGTCTTATGTAACACCAACTTCAATAGACCACTTTTAAAGAAAGCGAAAGATTTAGGTAAAAAGATCGCAACTGATGTTCATATAATTGGAACAGTTGATGATACTTTTAATAAAGAATTCTTAGAGTATGCAGATATAGTATTCTTAAGTTCAAAAGGGCTTCAAGAAATAGTATATGAAGATTTCCTTCTTGACTTATATAACAAATATCATAATGAAATAATTGTTCTTGGTGAAGGAAGAGAAGGAGCAACGATATTGGATGCAAAGAAAAGATCTATTATTCATATCGATGCTGTAACTGTAAGATCAATCATCAATACTGTTGGAAGTAGAGATGCATTAGTCTCAGCATTCCTTCATTATTATTTAAAAGGTTTAGATTCATTAGAAGCTTTAAAGCTAGCAGAAATCTTTACATCATATAAACTTGGAGAAAAAGGATCTGCTAACGGATTCTTAAAAGAAAAAGATATAAAAGAACTAAGAAAAACAACTAGATTAACTGTCTACGAAATAAAACAATTTTAATTTATAGTTTTTTAAATTTATCATATAACTTAAAAAGCACGTATTTTTCATATAAATCTATGCTAATTCCATATTATTTTTAGAAAAACTAAAGTTAAAAATTGTTTTTTTGCGCAAAAATTTGTTTTTCTAAAATGTGATATCGCTTGATAAAATATAATAAGTTTCTACAAAGGTAAAAGACATGGGCGCAAAAAAACAGAAAGTAGAATTTAATTTAATAGATTATGTTAAATCTAACTTAGAACCAATTTCGGTATCTAATTTTAATAACCTAGATTTTGCTGTTTTTTCAATGCTCTCATATATTAATTTTGAATATTTCAAAAGATATATTAATAGAAATAAATTAACTAAAACAATAACGATTAAAGATTTATTTAATCTAAAATATTTTGATACATTTTTTTCTAAATCTGGTAACTATGAATTTGACTATAATCTTTTTGTGCATGTAGCAGCTAGTCCAAGATTTCATAATTTAGAACTTAGATATTTTGAAATAAAATTAGATACTACTAACACTGAAGAATTTTGTGCTTTAACATTGATGGGAGAAGATTTTAAGGTTATTACATATCAAGGTACAGTATCAAAAAGTTATTATGGTTTTAAAGAAGATTTTGATATGACTTATCGATATCCTGTTCCTTCTCAAATTAGTGCACTAAATTATTTAGAAAAAGAATTACGTATTAAAGATAAACTACCTATATTCCTTACAGGACATTCAAAGGGTGGAACTCTTGCATTATATGCTTATGATAATTTAGACATAAAAAGAAAAAGTCTAATAAATAGGATAAATGGTATATACGCATTTGATAGCCCAGGAATTGAAGGACGATCACATTATTATCTAAAAAAACAAAACTTTCTTAAGAAGTTTGTACCATCGACTTCAATCATAGGTATGATTTTTGAAAATATTGATGTTGTCAATGTAGTTCAAGCAAAAGGTGGAGTCCTTGAACAACACTCAATTATGAATTGGGAAGTCGATTTAGAAAACAATGATTTTATTTATGAAAATAATTTATCAGAGACAGGTATTAAATTTAGAAAAATTTTTGGTCAATACATTGAAAGCAAAGACAAGCAAGATAGAGAATATCTTATTAACTTAATTTTTAATATCATAAAAGATCACACAAATGATGAAAATAAAATATCAATTGGTGTGATTGAATTATATAAAGAGTATAAACAACTTAGAAAATCTAAAGACAAAGAAGAAAGTGC
>CAZJPX010000095.1:0-2477 GCA_964548325.1 uncultured Staphylococcaceae bacterium | reverse complement strand
CTATTTCAATGCCAAGCTCTTAATTAGCTAGGGCAAATTATCTTATCATATTAAAGCCTTCCTAAGGGAAGGCTTTTTATAATGGATAAAAAAAGGTTCTTTTTCAAAATTTGACAGATTGCTTTTACATTAACTTTGTCATTAATAAGTTTTACATTGTAAAAATTATTGGCAAATTTGCTCTTTTCTATTTTTTTGGTGAGATTATACTATCTATGTAGATGTTGTCATTGATTAACAAATTAAAAGGAGGACAATTCAAATGAAAAAGCAAAAATTAATTTTGAGCATTATTCCGTTATTGTTTTAACGATTTTAAGTTTTAGTGATTCAACTAGTGCAATCGTTAATAGTTCTAATAATGAAATAGGAAATTTATAATTTATTTTTCATTAAGGAATATACAAAGTGGTTAAATTAGAAAATATATCCAAAAGTTTTAAAAAGATTAATGTCTTAAAAGGAGTTAATTTATGCTTTAGTGACTATTCTTTTAATGTTTTAGTTGGAAAAAGTGGATCAGGTAAAACAACTTTATTAAATATCATTGGTGGGTTGGATAAGCCTACATCTGGAAATATAATTTATGATGGTATAAAAATAAATAATAAAAACAATGATGGTTATCGTAACACTGTTGTAGGAATAGTGTTTCAACAACTAAATTTGATTGATGAACTTAATATCAAACAAAATTTGAAATTTGCTTTTGATTTAGCAAAAAAAGAAATGTATGAAGAAAGTGTTTCCAATATACTATCTAAGGTAAATTTACCAGATGAAGGTGAAACAATAGAAGAATTATTAAGTAAAAAACCTAATCAACTTTCAGTTGGTCAAAAACAAAGATTAGCTATCGCAAGAGCTTTAATTAAAGATCCTCAAGTTTTATTACTTGATGAACCAACTAGTGCACTAGATGATGATAACGCTCAAACAATAGTTCAGTTGTTAAAAGAATTATCTAAAAGTTGTACAGTAATTGTTTCAACTCACGCAAGAAACATATTTGATAATGTAGCTGATCAAATAGTCGAATTAAAAGAAAAAACAGCTTTTATTTCAAAAAACAATGCAAAAAGTGAAGATTTTTCTAAAAATGAACCAAAATTTAAGAAAGGATTTTTATCGTTTTTACAAACTCTTAAATTTTCAATAAGTAATTTAAGATACAAAAAAATAAGATTGATTACATCTTTTATTATAGCTTTGATATCTAGTGTGTTATTCGGTGCTGCTTATCTAATTTATACATGCGATACAAATTCTGTTCTTTTAAAAACTCAATTAGATAATGGGTTAAAAACCTCTTCGATTGTTAAATACACTTATGATGATGATGGAGAGTCTTCTCGTGACTATTTTACTGATGAAGAAAATGAAAGAGTAACGGAGTACACTAATGGAGCTTGTGTTTCGTATAGTAATTTCAGTTATCGTCTAAGTATATATGACAGCAATGATGTTCAGAGTACTTTATTAGGCCGTTATTTTTCAACAGTTTATAGTGCTAATATTAATGAAACAACTGCATCCTTGTTTGGATTTACACCTTATGAAGGTCTTTCTTCTGATAAGATATCTGAATGTCGCCTTCCTCAAAACAGTAATGAAATTGTTATATCTAGATTGCTTGCTGAAACTCTTGTTGCGAACACATTTAGACTTGGTACTCTCAGTGTAACATATGATACTTTATACAACATTAACTCGATTGATGATTTGATAGGTATGAGTCTACTTGATTATACAATTGTTGGAGTATATTCGATGGATGACGATATGTTTGATTTTTGGGAAGAATATATAGCAATGACATATGATGAGGAGATCTCACAACTATCATCAGATGAATATGAATATTTAAATAATATGAGAAGTGGATATTCTATATCAAAGTTTATCTTTGGATATGGCAGAACTAGGTCAAATACATCTGCACAATTTATTAAACTTAGTGGAAACTACTCTAGTGACTTGAAATTTTTAAATTCGATTACTAATGGAGATAGTTATGTAGAATTAATAAACCAATATTATGGATTTATTAATGTAGTTTCTGCGTTTAATTATTATTATGTATCGCTTGCTATTTGGCGGATTATTGCTGTTTTCTTTGTTATAAACCTTCTTATATCAATGAATTTATTCTATTCAAATGTCAAATCGATGGAAAAGGATCTTGGTATATTGAAAGCGATGGGTTCATCTAAAGAAGAAACAGTGCTTATTGTGACTTCACAAACTATATTTGTAACATTATTAGAATACATATTCGCACTTATTGGTATAGTAATATTCTCGTTTATATTCAATAATTATGTAAAAATATCACTTATGAGCTTAAATTTCACTTTAGCATCCATTTTATTAGTTATCTTGATTGTCTTTGCCTGTCTTGTCTCGTTAACAGCATCTGCTAGAGCAATTCTTAAAAGACCAATTAATGTTATAGAAAACAAGTAGTTAGTTACATT
>CAZJPX010000094.1:0-2549 GCA_964548325.1 uncultured Staphylococcaceae bacterium | reverse complement strand
AGATGCAAAAAGATGAACCTCAAGAAGTATATAACAACCCAAAATCATTATTTGTGGCTAAATTCCTCGGTTCACCTCCAATTAATGTATTTAAAGGGAAAATACAAAATGGTGCAGTATATATTGGAAATGAAAAGATTTTGACTCTTAAGTCTAATATTGGAAATAAAGATGTTTATGTTGGTATTAGACCTGAGGGATTTGTCTTAGCAACAACTGAAACAAAAGATACTTTAACATTAGATGTAACTCAACTTGTCACGATGGGAAGAGATATATCTATAGTTGCAACTCACCCAGATTTGGATCAAGATAGTGCGAAGATAATTATTGATAGTGACATCAACCTCAAGATAGGTCAAAACAAATTCACTTATCGTCCAAATAAGATTTTTATCTTTGATGGAAAGACCGAGGAGAGAATATATATTAAGTAATAAATATGGAAACAAAAAATAATTGGAAAGCTTGGTTATATCTTGCTCCAGTAATCATCTTACTTGGAGTGTTCACATTCTATCCTATTATTAACACTATTTTTGTTTCATTTTTAGAGGATTATAATTACTTAACTGGTAGTTTTTCTGGATTTTCATTTAATAACTATTTAGATATATTAACCCCTTATGTCACAAATGGAGGGTATAATTCTAACTTTGAGCTTGTTATGAAGGTGGCACTACCTAATACGCTGCTACTTACCATAATCACAGTTCCAATATCTATTATTATTGCTCTTGTCATTGCAATAGGACTTAACTCAATTAAATTCTTTAAAAAGATATTCCAAACTATATTCTTCTTACCATACGTTACAAATACGATCGCTATTGGTATGGTCTTTGCTGTTATTTTTGATACAGAATATGGTTTATTTAACTACATATTTGGAACATATGGAAAAGCGTGGGTATCGCTTGGTTTATCTAGTATCACTAGTGGAGATTTAGTTAATTATTGGTCAGCGTTATTTGCTGTCAGTTTCTACATCATTTGGAACTCACTTGCATATAAGATTCTTATCTTCTTAAGTGGACTTCAAAACATAGATAAGCAATATTATGAAGCTGCTCAAGTTGATGGAGCTGGAAAATTAAAAACCGTGTGGAAAATTACAATTCCGCTGCTAAGTCCACAGATTTTATATATTATGATAACTTCATTTATTGGAGCGTTTAAAGAATATAACTCAGTCATCGGTATGTTTGGATCTGATGGAGGAGCCTTTGATTCCACCACTGGTCCAAGAAATATGACAACCATTGTCTACTATATATACGATCAAATATCTAATAACAAAGTTCAATATGCCTCAGCTGCTGCTGTCGTATTGTTTGTAATTATTTTGATATTCACTTGGGCACAATTTAAGGTTTCTAAGAAGAGGGTACATTATTAATATGGAAAGATATGGTGATATTAAATTAGTACTTAAATCAGAGAGAATGTCTACTGAAACAAAAGAAAAAATTACTAAAGTTAGTAAGATTATTTCTTTAATTTTAATTTACATCTTCTTGGCATTCTTTGCAGTGCTTGTCATATTTCCATTCTATTGGATGCTTATCACCGCATTAAAATCTGGAGACGAGATACAGTCTCTTCAACCAACATTTTGGCCTGAGACTATCATGTGGTCAAACTATTCAGTAGCAATAACCCGACTTGATTTTGCAACCTTATTAGGTAACACAATCTTTGTTGGACTTGTTGAAACAATTGGTACATTAATAACAACAATATTCGCAGCCTTTGCATTTGCTAGACTTGAATTTAAAGGAAAGAATGCATTATTTGCATTACTTCTAGCAACGATGATGATACCTGGTGAGATGATGGTTATTTCAAACTATACAAGTGTCTCACTTCTTGGAATGACCGCTTCGACTGCTGGTAAATATGCAGCAATCATGCTTCCATTTATGACAAGCGTTTTCTACATATACTTGTTAAGACAAAACTTTAAACAGATACCAAATGAATTATATTTAGCTGCTAAAGTTGATGGAAAATCTGATTGGGCATTCCTATGGAAAGTTATGGTACCTCTTGCAGCTCCTACACTTATCACAATTTTTATTCTTAAGCTGATGGGTGCATGGAACTCATATGTTTGGCCAAATCTTATCGCTGGAGGTAGTCAAAATGTATGGCTCATCACAAATGGTCTTAGAAACGCCTTCTCAACGACAACAAACTACGATGAATATGGTTATCAGATGGCTGCCACTGTTCTTGTCACCGTTCCATTATTGATACTATTCATCTTATTTAGAAAGTACATTATGAGAGGTATGGGAAGAGCTGGAATAAAAGGGTAAATAAGTTTAAAAGAAATAAGGAATTTTATATATTAGGAGAAGGAAAAGGAGGAGATCTTATATGGGATTTAAAAAAGGAAAATTAGTTAAAACATTAGCTGTTGGACTTGCAACACTTGGTTTAGCATTTGGTGTCACATCTTGTGATTTTGGAACAGTCGATGTTGACTGGTATTTACCAAGTGATGATCCAGATAGTCCAGTAACTATTGAATTTTGGCATTGTCT
>CAZJPX010000093.1:0-2616 GCA_964548325.1 uncultured Staphylococcaceae bacterium | reverse complement strand
TACTAATACGTATATTTCATCAGACGAGTAGTATTTAAATGCTATCTTTGAGAGCTCTAATAAGATATATCAATTTCACCCCATTTGTCAATTAAAATATCGTGGAATATAATAAAATATTCTTATAAAATTATTTTAGAGAGGTTTATCGTATGAATACATTAATTACCACTTCACTAATTATACCTATCGCAATTATTATAGCCGTAGTGGCTATAATTGTTTTAATTGCGGTTATTAGCTACCATAGGTCAGCGAAGGTTTTATATAAGAAGTTAATAAAATCTCACGAGTATAATCATGAATTATTGACAAATCAGTTGACAAAATACATGAGCCGAATTCAGACAATCGCCTCTAAAAATAGATCATATGTCGAAACATATAATTCATTAAGTAGTGAGTATCAGGAGGCAACTAGACTAGATAAAGTAGTCAAAGATTTAATTAATGATTTAAAAGAGGACATCGATTCAAAAAATTATCGTCAATTTAAATCGATTTTAAAAGCTAATCGCGTTTTGATTAATAACTACAACAACTACGTCTCACATTTAAACACTGAACTATCTAAGTTGCTTAGACAAGAAATAGAAATATCAAACGAAAGAAAAGAGCTCATTGAAAAATATAAAGAAATCAAAGCTAACTATAAGGAAGATGAAAATAAGTTAAGTTATGTCGATGATTCTTTTAAAACATTATTTAAAGTTCTTAAATCTCAATTTGTAAAAGTGAATGAAAAATTGGATTATGCTGATTATGAAGAGGCAAAAGAAAGACTAGCCATCATTAAATCAGCATTATCAGATCTTCCAACAATTGCTAAAGAACTACCTTCAATCATTGAAAGATCAAATGTAAAAATACCTTCAAAATTAAAAGAACTTGAAAGAAAATATAATGAATTAGTTCAAAAAAATTTCCCACTTGCTAATTTAAATGTCGATTCAGTTATCAAATCTATCAAAAAATCTCTCCACGATGTTGATAACACCATCAAAGATCTTGAAATCAAGGGTCTTACTCAAATTCTTGATAACATCGAATCAAAAATTGATGAACTAATGAAGGCTTTAATTGAAGAAGAAAAAGCTAAAAAAGAATTTGATGCATCATACTCTCAAATTGTAGATAACATTAATAAAACCGAACAAGAATATCTCTTAGCAAAACCTAACATTGAAAAATTTCAACAGATATATCGAGTCAATCAGGAACATCAAGCAAAACTTGCTAGTTTAAAGACTTCAATTGATAAAATTGCTATCGATAAAAGAAACATCGAACTTCAACTCAACTACAACGGCCAAAACCCATATTCATATATATTAAACGTCGCTAAAGGATTAGATGAAAATGCTAAGAACACTAGAGAACTATTAAAAGATATAAAATCCTATCAACTAGCATCTAAGGAAATATGTGAAAATGCATACGCTCTCCTTGAACCTACATATCATAAGGTCAAATTATTTGAGACCAAATTAAATGCTCTACTTCAACCTCAAATCGAAGAGACATATAAACCTATCTTTGATAAAACATATCAACTGATGGAAAAGATAAATACTGTGATAAATGATGTCCCAATTGATGTTAAAACAGTTGAAGATCTATCATCTCAACTGCTTGATATTAAAGAAAAACAACTTAATGAAATAAATACATTATTAGTTTATCAAGAGAAAGCTAAGAACTCTATTTTATTAATTAACAGAGTAAGAATGCACTATTCTGATATCAATGCTTTATTGATTCAAGCCGAGAAACATTACACTCAAGGAGAATATAAACTAGCTTTCGACCTAACTTCATTTATAGTAGAAAAATTAAATAGTCGAGCAGAAACTAATAAGAAACAGAAAAAAACTAAAAAGAAATAAATAATATATACATAAAAGGTTTATGAAAATCGTCTCTATTCATATAAATCGCCCCATTGGATATGTGGATTCATTTAATAATGTATATAAAATAAATTATGGCCACGTTAAAGGACTACTAGCTGAAGATAATGAAGAACAAGACGTATATGTCCTAGGTTTTAATAAACCTATAAAATACTTCAAAGGAAAGATTCTTGCTGTAATTAAAAGAGAAGATGATAATGAAGATAAATGGGTCTCTTCTTTAAATTATGTTTCAAAATATCGAATTAAAAAGGATACTGAATTCATTGAAAAATATTTCAAAACCAAAATCAAAATGAAGTTAGATTTTATTGATTTTTTTGAAGGAGAAATATCTATAGATAATCTTATTTCAAAGTTTATAAATTTCTTACAAGCTGATGCATCTGATTTATTTTTATCTGAATTTAATAAAGATACAATAGTTATAACATTTGATTCAAAAAATAAAGAAAGAATCAAATCATATTTTAAAGAGTTAAGCTCTAAAAGAATAAGAGTTAGTTTTGATAAAAATACTATAAAAATAGTTTTTAATTTTGACGTTGATAAAATAATATGCAATATTTATATGAAGGAAAAATTATTAGTTCTTTAAAAGATTAAATGATATATTTTGATAACGCATCCACCACTATCCCATTAAAAGAAGTATTAGATAAATATAAAGAAGAATCATCTATCTCTTTTGCTAACCCATCTT
>CAZJPX010000092.1:0-2695 GCA_964548325.1 uncultured Staphylococcaceae bacterium | reverse complement strand
CAAGGTGAGAGAATAAGACGACTCTACCTCCAAGTTCAATTAATTTCTTAATTGTAGGTAGAGCTTGAACTACGCGGTTGTCATCACGGATTTTTGTACCATCAAGAGGAACATTAAAATCGACTCTGACCATTACTTTCTTTCCGCTCAGTTTTCCAAGTTCAGCTAATGTGTGCATATGAGTACTCCTTTACATAAATATGTTTCATTAAAAAGATAGATAGTGCACTATCTATCTTTATTCATTTTTTAATTATTTACTTAATTCAGCAAAATATTTAATGGTTCTAACCATCTGTGAGGTGTATGAATTCTCATTATCATACCAAGCGACGACTTGAACTTGATATGTATCTTCATTAATCTTAGAGACCATTGTTTGAGTGGCATCAAAAATTGATCCATGGGTATCTCCGATTACATCACTTGATACGATCTCATCTTCAGTGTATCCATAGCTTGCTGAACTATGTTTTTTCATGTATTCGTTGATTCCTTCTTTTGTGAGATCTTTCTTTTTAACAACTGCTACAAGAATGGTCGTAGATCCAGTTTTTACTGGAACTCTTTGAGCAGAACCAATTAATTTTCCGTTTAATTCTGGTATGACTAGTCCAATTGCCTTAGCAGCTCCAGTTGAGTTAGGAACAATGTTTTCTCCAGCTGCTCTTGCTCTTCTAAGATCTCCTTTTCTATGAGGTCCATCAAGTACCATTTGATCTCCAGTGAAGGCATGAACTGTCGTCATGATTCCACTTTCAATTGGAGCGTAATCATTTAAACATTTAGCCATCGGAGCAAGACAATTTGTTGTACAACTTGCAGCAGAGATAATCTTATCATCTTTTGTTAAGGTCTTTTCATTAACTCCAAAGACAATTGTTTTAATTTTTCCTGCAGGAGCTGAGATGATAACTTTTTTGGCTCCAGCATCAAGATGAGCTTTGGCTTTCTCTTCTGAGGTATAAAAACCAGTACATTCTAAAACGACATCTACACCTAGTTTTCCCCATGGAAGATTTTTAGCATCAACTTCCTTATATATTTTGATCTCTACTCCGTCGACGACGATAGATGATTCCTTTGCTTCTACTTTATCAGCGAGTGCATATTTACCTTGGCATGTGTCATACTTAAGTAAATGTGCTAACATTTTTGGATCTGTTAAATCATTGATTGCTACGATTTCATAACCTTTTGCTTTAAACATCTGTCTAAAAGCAAGTCTTCCGATTCTTCCAAATCCGTTGATTGCAACTTTAATTGCCATAATTTATTAAACCTCCTAAAAAATACCAACATAATTATAGTTAATTAAAGTCAAGATTTAAAGAAATTTTAATAGTTTTCTTTTAAAAAATTGCACACAAATCTTATAATTAAATCAGTTAGGAGAAAAAAGAATTATGAAGGATTTCATTAAGACATTTAAAGAACAGATTGATCGCTCATATTCTCCGTTTCATGTGATAAGAAATATCGAGAAAGCATTTGGAAATAATATAATTTATGAATTAAATTCCGATACAAAAAAATTAGAATCTAATAAACCGTACTACGTAAAAGTAAACGATTCTTCCATTATTTTATTTAAAATTCCTGCTAAAATTAGTTCTTTTTCATTTTCTATCGCCGCAGCACATTCAGATTCACCTACATTTAAAGTTAAACCAAAAGATCCATTAATTAAAGTTGATGAATATTATAAGTTAAATGTTGAACCATATGGTGGAGCGATATTTCCTAGCTTTTTAGATCGACCATTATCGCTTGCTGGAAGAGTGCTTGTATCTAATAAAAATACGATAAAATCATATTTGTTCAATGATGATTCAAATCTATGCACTATACCAAATCTTGCAATTCATTTTAATAGAGATATAAACTCTAATCATAACTATAATCCTGCTATCGATATGCTTCCTTTTTTTGGTAGTGAAACTGAAGTAAATAAATTTGGATCATTTAATGGCTACTTAGCAAGGATTTTAAACAAGAATAACAATATTTCATTAACTGAAAAAGATATTTTATCTTATGATTTATTCTTATATAACAGAGATAAGCTTCAGGTATTAGGATTAGAAGATTCATATATCCAATCTCCAAAATTAGATAATCTTGCTAGTGTATACACATTACTTGATGGATTTATGAATGCTACCTCAACTAATCGTATACCAGTCTTAGCAATCTTTGATAATGAAGAGGTCGGTAGTTTAACTAGGCAAGGTGCTCATTCAACGATTTTAAAAGATACTTTAAAACAAATTGTGTATCTACTTAAAGGTACAGAATCTGATTATATAAATGCGATTAAATCATCGTTCATGTTAAGTGTAGATAATGCTCATGCTATGCATCCTAATTATCCTTCAATTACTGATCCATCTTCAAAAGTATATTTAAACAAAGGTGTTGCTATTAAATATAATGCCTCTCAATCATACACCAGTGATGGATTATCATCTTCGCTTGTTAAATATATCGCAAACAAAAATAAACTACCTTATCAAGAATTCACAAATCGTAGTGATTTAAGAGGTGGTGCTACACTTGGTAATATCTCAAATAGTGAAGTCAGTCTCTTATCTTGTGATATCGGTATTCCTCAACTTGCAATGCACTCAGCTAATGAGCTAATGGGATTAAAAGATTTATATACACTAAAAGATTTAGCCAAAGCATATTTTTC
>CAZJPX010000091.1:0-2750 GCA_964548325.1 uncultured Staphylococcaceae bacterium | reverse complement strand
GCAATCTTTTTTTGTTTTACCAATTACCTCTACATAAAATTTACATTTAGGTTCAGTGCCGCTTGGTCTAACACATATTGAAGAATCATCTTCAAATATAAACTTTATTAGATCTCCGTTTGGCATATTTTGTATTTGATATTTCTTTTTAGTAATAATGTCTTCTCCAATTAGTTTGAAATAGTTTTCAATGTATTTAACTTTATTACCTAATAATTCTTTGAAAGGTTTTTCTTCAAGGTCTTTCATTATTGAGGCCATCTTTTTAGCACCTTCACTACCTTTAAAATCAATGCTATATAACTTTGCTTGATGATAACCATATTGCTTACCTAATTCTTCATATACCTCAACTAAATTTTTACCTTGTAGATGATAATATAAAGCCATCTCTATATACATTAATAAGGCTTGTATGCCATCTTTATCTCTTACAAATGAAGATATTAGACAACCATAACTTTCTTCATATCCAAATAAAAATTCAGGACCATTTCCAAGTTTTTCATAATGATGAATTCTTTCACCAATATATTTAAAACCAGTTAAAAATGATTCTGTACTAACTCCATAACTTGCAGCAATTTTTCTACCTAAAACAGATGTAACAACTGTGTTATATATCACCCCATTAGTTGGTAAAGTTTTATACTTTTTCCTTTGTGATAATAAGTATTCTATTAGTATCGCTGCTGATTCATTTCCGGTAATTAATTGATATTCACCATTTCTTAATCTACAAGCTAATCCAACTCTATCTCCATCTGGATCAGTCATACAAACTAAATGGGCACCAACTTCTTTTGCTAATTTTATTGCCTCAACATAAGAAGCTGCGTCTTCTGGATTAGGAGTTGTTGTATTTGAAAAATTAGGATCTGGATCACATTGAGAAAGAACAGGATAAACATCATATCCACACTCTTTAAATACTCTCATAGCGTTTACATAACTGGTTCCATGATTAGGTGTATAAACAATTTTAAAATTAGATTTATCTAAATCAGTATTTAACTGAATACTTTTAACTAATCTTACATATTCATCATCAATATTATTTTCAAATATGACATTGTTTCCTTTTTTATCAGCAAGAGGAATTTCAACATCTAGTTCACTAGGAAGACTGTTAATTATTTCAATTAGTCTTTTAGCTAATGAAGGAACTAGTTGACATCCTGTCTCATCATATACCTTATAACCATTATATTCTTTAGGATTATGAGAAGCGGTTATCATAATTCCACCACAGCAGCCTTTATATCTAACAGCAAACGATAATTCTGGAGTTGGTCTTAAACTATCAAATATATATGTATCTATCCCCAACTTATTTAGAATATCTACACATAGTAAAGTGAATTCTCTAGATTTATGTCTATTATCATGAGATATAGCTACACCCATTTCTTTTGCATTAGGATATTTCTCTAATAAATATTTTCCAAAACCAATAGTAACTTTTTTCAATACATGATTGTTCATTCTATTGGTGCCTGGTCCTAAAACACCTCTCATACCTCCAGTTCCAAATTCTAGATTCTTAAAGAAAGCATCATCTATTTCTTTCTTAGACATATTCTTTAAGATGTCTTTTTCTTCCTTTGAAACATTATCACTTTTTAGCCATTTGTTATAGTTATCTTGAATAACGTTTGTCATACTTCCTCCGCTTTCAACTTTTAATATTATAATACTTCTCGCATCGTGTTTTTATAGCTTACTGATATTTGTTTTTGAAAAATTCAAATTTAATAAAATATTTTTTGCATTCCTATCTAATTCAATTTTAAATTCTTTTTTTGATAGATAGTTAAGTTTTGCTGGCATCTTATTAAAAAATAATGAGTTTGCATATAGAAATTGTGAATCTAATTTATACTTTTTTTCAAAAATTTTATTCTCTTCAAAATCTCCATATTTGCCATCTCCAATAATAGGACAATTAATTGAAGCAAGATGTACTCTTATTTGATGAGTTCTTCCAGTTACTAATTCTACATTTATTAAACTGTATCCATTTTTAAATTCTATTGGATGAACAATGCTAATTGCTTCTTTTGCTCCATCTTTTATTGAACCGACTCTAACTTCTTTAGTTTTACTATTTTTAATTAAAGGTTTATCAATAACAATTTCATTTTTTATTTCTCCTTTAACAAGAGCTATATAATTCTTTTTAATATCTTCCTTTTCTTTCAATAAATCTAATAAAATCTGCGCAGATTCTACATCTTTTGCATAAATTACAAGTCCTGCTGTATTTCTATCAAGTCTATGAACAGGAGATGGAGGAAAATCGATTCCATCATTTTTAAATTCGCCTTTTTTATATAGATAACTTTGAACTTTGTTTGTTAAAGTTATCCTTGTTTCATCTTCATCACCATGTACAAGAATTCCTTTAGGTTTATTAACAATTAAAATATTCTCATCTTCATATATAACATCTATTGTTCCACTTAAATTTTCTATCTTTTTTGGTTTATTAAATTCTTCTAATTGTTCATTAGTCACATATATCTTTAATACATCATTTTCTTGTAAGATATAATTTTCTTTAACCCAATGATCATTAATTTTTATATCCTTATTCCTAAACTTTTTATATATAAAACTTAAAGGAGCATTATTCAAATATTTCCTTATAAATTTATCAATTCTTTGGTTCTTTTGTTTGCTATTTATTCTAATTTCTATCATATTAAAAGATAATGAAATCTTACTCTTTTATTGATATAATATCAATC
>CAZJPX010000090.1:0-2933 GCA_964548325.1 uncultured Staphylococcaceae bacterium | reverse complement strand
CCACCTCATAGAATCTTAGCTATCAATAGAGGTGAAAAAGAAGAATGTTTAAAAGTTACTTTAGATTATGATAAAGATAAAATATTTGATCATATTAGTGCGATTGAAACTAAAGAAAATGATTTTAAAGATATAATTGATGATACCATTAAAGATGCTTTAAAACGTTTAATCATACCTTCAGTTGAAAATGAAATTAGAGCAGGTCTATTTGAAAAAGCAGAAGATGAATCAATCATCGTCTTTAAAAAGAATCTTAAAGCATTACTTTTATATCCACCTCTTAAAAATAAATTTGTCTTTGGATTTGATCCAGGATTTAGAACTGGATGTAAATACGCATTAGTCAATCCTCAAGGCATCCCTCAATTTACAGGAGTTAGTTATATAACAAGTAATGATGAAGAGAAAGTTAATGATGCTATTAAAGAGTTAACTAATGTCTTAAGAAATAATCCGATCGATTACATTGCTCTAGGGAATGGTACAGCATCAAGAGAATCAGAAGCAATCGTCTCTAAAATTGTTAAAGAAAACAATTTAAAATCAAAGATATTCATCGTTAATGAATCTGGAGCAAGTGTGTACTCTGCTAGTAAAGTTGCAGAAGAAGAATTTCCTAATTTAACTGTTGAAAAACGTAGTGCGATATCTCTTGCTAGACGTCTTCAAGATCCATTAAATGAGTTAGTTAAAATTGATCCAAAAGCAATCGGAGTTGGTCAATATCAACACGATATGAACCAAACAAAACTTGGTGATGCTTTAAGTGGAGTTGTTGAAGATTGTGTTAATAATGTTGGAGTTAATATAAACAATGCAAGCGTATCAATATTAAAATATGTCAGCGGAGTTAACAAAACACTAGCAAACAACATTTATGCAGCTCTATCTAAAAAGAAATTTAAATCACGTGAAGATTTGAAGGATGTTAAAGGAATGGGTGATAAAGCATTTCAACAATGTGCTGGTTTCTTAAGAATATATGATGGAGTTGAACCATTAGATGAGACCAATATTCATCCTGAATCATATGAGGTTGCAAAGTACATCTTATCTACCTGCAACATCGATTTAAAAACCGATAGTAAAGATGAGAAACAAGCTAAGTTAGATAAACTAAATAAGAAAGATATTCTTGAGAAATTTAAAATCGGCGAAGCAACTCTTGATCTCATCTTAAATGAAATTGTTAGACCTGGAAGAGATATCAGAGATGATGTAAAAATAGTTGAATTAGATAACAATGTTAAAGATATCAATGATTTAAAGGTAGGTATGATACTAAACGGAACTGTTAGAAACATCATGGACTTTGGAATGTTTGTTGATATTAATGTCCATCAAGACGGTTTAGTTCATATCTCAGAAGTATCAGATTCATATGTTAAGAATATCTCTGATCACTACACTGTAAACGATATTGTTAAGGTAAAAGTTATCAGCTTAGATATACCTCGTCAAAGAATTGGATTATCAATTAAACAAGCAAAATAGTTATTTTAAAATATTAAGGAGCATTTATGAAAAAGAAATATCAATTAGTACTTGTAAGACATGGTGAATCCGAATGGAATAAATTAAATTTATTCACCGGATGGACTGATGTTGAATTATCTACAAAAGGCGTTGAAGAAGCAAAAAATGGTGGTAAGTTATTAAAAAAAGAAGGATTTACATTCGATGTAGCATACACATCATTTTTAAAAAGAGCTATTCACACATTAAATTTAGTTCTTGCTGAACTTGAAGAAGAATATATTCCTGTTTATAAATCGTGGAGATTGAATGAGAGACATTATGGTGCTCTCCAAGGATTAAATAAAGCAGAGACAGCTGAAAAATATGGTGAAGAACAAGTTAAGATTTGGAGAAGAAGTTATGATATTCAACCTCCAGCTCTATCTAAAAATGATGAAAGAAATCCTGCTCTTCAAAAAACATATGCCACAGTTGGTGTTCAAGATTGTCCACTCACTGAATGTTTAAAAGATACAGTTGCTAGGGTTCTTCCTTATTGGGAGTGTGAAATTAAACCAGCCATCGTATCTGGAAAGAAAGTAATTATAGCAGCTCACGGCAACTCACTACGTGCACTTGTTAAATATTTAGAAAATATTTCTGATAAAGATATCATCGAGTTAAATATTCCAACCGGTGTGCCTCTCGTATATGAATTTGATGAAAACTTTAAAGTATTATCGAAGAGATATCTTGGAGATCAAGCAGCAATTGAAGCTGCAATGAGTGCTGTTGCAAACCAAGGAAAAGCTAAGAAATAATTAAAAATAGCTAAGATTAGAAGCTTATTTTTAGAAATAACATATTTCTAATATTTAAATATTGTTTAAAAATTCATTGAAATCTTTAATAAAATCTTTAGAAGTTAAAAGACTTCCTGAAATAGACTTTAAATTGTATGAGTGAGGTGATGCAATAAAAGTTCTCTTTTTCGTTCCTGTTAATCTATATACGAGAGATGGAGAAATATTACCGACAACAATATGAATTTTCTTTATTTTACTTTGTCTTTCACAATATGAATCATTCATATAATAGTACTGACTTCGTTCATTATATATTTGATATAAACTAGATAAATTACCACAATATATTGGAACTACATTAATGATTACATCAAAATTTAAAGAATTTACAAATACACTATGTAATTCATCATCTTTATTAATACATTCTTTATCATCAAAACATTCATAATCACAATTGATGCATGGTTTTATAGATAGATCTTTTATTGATATAACATCGTAATCTTTAGGTTTTATATTCTCAACCATATAATCTATTAAAGAAATACAGTTTCCTTTTGATTTTCTCCCTGAAAAATTAATAAACAATATCTTTTTATTTGTAAAACTCATTTCATACTCCAAAGTATATTAAGCAAGGTAATTATCTGTTTTGCTTTCATA
>CAZJPX010000089.1:0-3051 GCA_964548325.1 uncultured Staphylococcaceae bacterium | reverse complement strand
TATTATTTTGGCCGTGATGAAATTTATGGATATGAAGATGATAATGAAAGATTTGCCTATTTTGCCTTAGCAATTGTCAAATTTTTAAGTGAATATCGTACATTTGATGTCATACATCTAAACGATTGGCAAACTGCAATGATTGCCTGTCTTTTAAAAACAAAACACGCAAACAATCCTAAACTACATAATATTAAAACTATTTTAACTATTCATAATCCATTATTTAAGGGATATATTCCATATAAAGAAGCATACAATCTATTTGGAATAGATAAGAAAAAAGTAAAAAAGAGAACCATTAAACTACATAAAAAACTTTGTACTTTAAAAGCTGGTATATATTATGCAGATAAAATAACGACTGTTTCACCAACTCATGCCAAAGAACTTTTTACTAAGGAATATTCTTTTGGACTAAATAAAGATTTAATTAAAAGAGAAAAAGATTTTGTGGGCATAGTAAATGGAATAGATTATGTTGAGTTTGACCCAAGCAAAGATAAAAATATTTATAAGACATATTCTGTTGATAAAATAGAGAATAAATCTTTAAATAAAGTTGAGTTTTGCAAGGAATTTAATTTAAATAGCGAACTTCCTTTATATGCTGTAGTGTCCCGACTTACATCACAAAAAGGATTAGATCTAATGTATGCCATGATTGAATATATACTTGAAAATGGAGGTAATTTTGCTGTTGTAGGAACAGGTGAAGAAGATGCTGAAAAATATTTCAAATCTTTAAAAGAAAAATATCCTAACAATGTTGCAATACATATCGAATACAATAACAACCTCGCTCATAAACTGTATGCTGCAAGCGATTTCTTTTTGATGCCTTCTAAACTTGAACCATGTGGAATTGGTCAATTGATTGCGCATCGATACGGAAGTATTCCTATTGTAAGAGAAACTGGCGGATTAAAGGATACTATTATTGGATATAAAGATGAAAAAAATCTTTCAACTGCCAATGGTTTCTCATTTAAAAAATACGATTCTGCTATAGCAGTTGAAGAAGTGAAGAAATCACTAGATTTATATAAAAACAATAAAGAAATTATTAGACAATTATCTATAAATGCTATGAACTGTGATCACTCTTGGAAAGCATCTTCAAATAAATATTTAAATCTTTATAAGCAGATTGTTAAATAGATGTGATATGATTTTTAACATGTAGTTTCTACATGTTAAAAATTTAAGGGAGTATTTGTAGATGTCGTATAATCATTTAAAAATTGAAAAGAAGTGGAAAGAATATTGGTTAAAATCAAAAGAATATAAATGCGATACCTCTGATTTTTCTAAACCTAAATATTATGTTTTAGATATGTTCCCATATCCTAGCGGACAAGGACTACATGTAGGACATCCAGAAGGATATACCGCAACCGATATCATCGCCAGAATGAAAAGGATGCAAGGATATAATGTGTTACACCCAATTGGATGGGATGCTTTTGGTTTACCTGCAGAACAATATGCGATGAAAATGAATGAACATCCAGAAGCATTCACAATGAAAAATATTGATAACTTTAGAAAACAAATCCAATCTTTAGGTTTTAGTTACGACTACGATCGAGAAATATACACATGTAAACCAGATTATTATAAATGGACACAATGGATCTTCCTTAAAATGTATGATAATGATTTAGCATATGTCGACTATCAACCTGTCAACTGGTGCCCTGAACTTGGAACAGTTCTAGCTAATGAAGAAGTAATTGATGGAAAAAGTGAAAGAGGTGGATATCCAGTAATTAGAAAACCACTTAGACAATGGATGTTGAAAATAACTGAATATGCAGATCGATTGAACGAAGATTTAGATGGACTTGATTGGCCAAAATCTACCATTGAGATGCAAAAAAATTGGATAGGCAAATCAAAAGGTACTGAAATCATATTCAATATTGTCGGAAGCAGATCAACTTTTAAAGTATTCACAACTAGAGCTGACACTCTTTTTGGATGCACGTATTGTTGTCTTGCTCCAGAACATGAACTTGTAAAAAAACTAACTGATAAAAAATATAAAAAAGCAGTAGATAAATACATTGAAGAAGTATCTCATAAATCTGATATTGAAAGAATAGGTACAAATAAAGAAAAAACTGGTGTCTTCATTGGAAGATATGCAATCAATCCAATCAATAAAAAACAAGTACCTATTTATATCGCTGACTATGTACTTGCAAGTTATGGTTCAGGTGCTGTCATGGCAGTTCCAGCTCATGATGCACGTGATTATGAATTTGCTAAAAAACATAAACTTAAGATTGTTCAAGTAGTAGAAGGAGATATATCAAAAGAGGCATATGTCGATGATGGAAAACATATCAATAGTGAATATGCAAATGGATTAAATATTGAAGATGCCAAAGTTGCTATCACTGATAAACTCATCAAACTTAAAAAAGGCAACTACAAGATTAACTACAAGCTACGTGATTGGTTGTTTTCAAGGCAAAGATATTGGGGTGAACCAATCCCTATTGTTAACTTTGAAGATGGCACAATGTATCGCATCAAAGATAGTGAACTACCTCTTGTTCTACCTAATCTTAAAGTATATAAACCAAGTGGAACTGGTGAATCTCCTCTTGTCAATGCAACTGAATGGATGAATGTAAAAGTAAATGGTAAAAAAGGTTTAAGGGAATCTAACACTATGCCTCAATGGGCAGGAAGTTGTTGGTACTACCTAAGATACATCGATCCACATAATGATAAATGTATAGCTGATAAAAAATTATTAGATCATTGGCTACCTGTAGATCTATATGTTGGTGGATCAGAACATGCAGTGCTACATCTACTATATGCAAGATTCTGGCATAAGTTTTTATATGATAAAGGAGTTGTATCTACCAAAGAACCATTTAAGAAATTATTCCATCAAGGAATGATACTTGGAAGTAATGGTGAAAAAATGTCTAAAGCAAGAGGCAATGTAATAAATCCAGATGACATAGTTGAAAAATATGGAGCTGACTCTTTAAGACTATATGAAATGTTTATGGGGCCTCTTGAAGCATC
>CAZJPX010000088.1:0-3059 GCA_964548325.1 uncultured Staphylococcaceae bacterium | reverse complement strand
CTTTAGCCCCAGATGGTACAACAATTACAGTTCTTGAAAATTATGCTACAGGTATCTATGGCGAACACTCTTTTAATGAATATGATAGTAATGAAACACAACATTGGAAGGTATGTACAGTTGATAGCGAAATCGATGAAACTTCATATACAGAACATACATTCTCAACATGGACAGCAGTCGATGATTCAGAAACTGAAGAAGAGAGTTCATGTGATGTTTGTGGATATCAAACAACAAGGACTATATCAACTTCAGATAGTTTTAACTGGCTTTGGGTCGTCACAATTATCTTAGGTATCGTTTTATTGGTTAACATTATTATTGCTATTATTCTTCTTGCTAGAAGAAGAAGGAAAAGACAAGAATTAGAAGAACAACTTAAACATAATTAAGTAAGTTTCATAAAGACAGTATCTTTTCAAAAATAGAGGATTGAGTAAATCCTCTTTTTTGAATAAATTTTTATAGCTAACTTTTATGAAATAATTCTTGCATATGTATTTTGACCTATACTATAATTTTCTAGCAATATTTTGGACGTAAATTTATACTCCTGGTATTGTGTGTAAAATTGATAGAAATAAAAAACAAAAAAAGGAGACAATTATGCCAACGATTAACCAACTAGTTAGAGAAGGTAGAAAAAGACCTACATTTAAATCGAAAGCACCTGCTTTGCTAAAAAGGTATAACTCTTTAACAAAGAAAGAGACCAATCAAAACAGTGCTCAAAAAAGAGGAGTATGTACTCGTGTAGGTACTATGACACCTAAAAAACCAAACTCAGCTTTAAGAAAGTACGCAAGAGTTAAGCTATCTAATGGATATGAAGTTACAGCATACATTGGAGGAGAAGGACATAACCTACAAGAGCACTCCACTGTCATGATAAGAGGAGGTAGAGTTAAAGACTTGCCTGGTGTTAGATATCATATCGTTAGAGGAACACTTGACTGTGCTGGAATTGAAGCTCGTCGTCAAGGAAGATCCTTGTATGGTACTAAAAAACCAAAAGGTAATGAGAACGCATAAGGAGGTAACTAAGAATGTCACGTAAAGGAAGAGCTATTAAAAGAGATGTTTTACCAGATCCAATATACCAATCAAAATTAGTTACTCGTTTAATTAATAGGCTCATGTTAGATGGTAAAAAAGGTACCGCTCAAAAGATCTTATATAACGCATTTAAAAAGATTGAAGACAAGACTGGAAAATCAGCAGTCGATGTATTCGCTTCAGCAATGAAAAACATCATGCCAGAGGTCGAACTTAAAGCAAGAAGAATCGGAGCTGCTAATTTCCAAGTACCAACTGAAGTCACAAACGAAAGGCAGATCACATTAGGTCTTAGATGGCTCGTCACATATGCACGCTTAAGAAAAGAAAAAGCAATGGAAGATAAGCTATGTAATGAGATCATCGATGCAGCAAATGGAACTGGAGCTGCTGTTAAAAGAAGAGAAGATGTCCATAAGATGGCTGAAGCTAACAAAGCTTATGCACATTATAAATGGTAATTAACATTAAGTAGTTAACTTAGGGGAGATATTTATGTCGACAACAAGAGAATATGATTTACCTCATACTCGAAATATAGGCATCATGGCTCACATCGATGCTGGTAAAACTACGACCACTGAACGTATCTTATATTTCACACATAAGATACATAAGATAGGTGAAGTACATGAAGGTGCTGCAACAATGGATTGGATGGTTCAAGAACAAGAAAGAGGAATCACCATCACTAGTGCTGCAACGACCTGTTTTTGGAACGACCATAGAGTCAACATCATCGACACTCCAGGGCACGTCGATTTTACAGTCGAGGTTGAAAGATCTTTAAGAGTATTAGATGGAGCAATCACAGTACTTGATGGTAAAAACGGGGTTGAACCTCAAACCGAGACTGTCTGGAGGCAAGGTTCAAAATATCATGTACCACGTATAGTATTCGTAAATAAACTAGATGCGATCGGTGCAGATTTTGAGATGTGTGTTGATTCGCTTAAAGAAAAACTTGGAGCTTGTGCTAAAGCTGTTCAATATCCAATTGGTATCTCATCTCAATTAATAGGAGTTATCGATCTTGTTAAAATGGAGGCTTGGGATTATTCTAAATCTCCAAATGGAGAGAACCCTCAAAAAATAGAAATCCCTGCAGAATACAAAGAAAAAGTAGAAAAATATAGAGGTGAACTACTTGAAACACTTGCTTCATTCGATGATGATTTCATGATGAAAGTACTTGATGGTGTCGATCCAACTGTAGAAGAAATTAAAGCAGTTATTAGAAAAGCAACCATTCAAGGAGAATTCCATCCAGTATTCTGTGGAAGTGCTTACAAAAATAAAGGTGTTCAATTATTACTAGATGGAGTTATCGATTATCTACCTTCACCTCTTGATATACCAAAAGCTAAAGGAAATAAGAAAAATGGAGAAGAAGTAGAAATTGAAGCAACTGATTCAAGTCCAGTAGTTGGATTAGTATTTAAGATTGCTACCGATCCATATATTGGAAGACTTGCATATGTTAGAGTGTACTCTGGTGTATTAAAATCTGGTACATATGTAACCAATTCTAATAAAGATGTTAAAGAGCGAATTGGTAGATTAGTCTTAATGCATTCAAATCATAGACAAGAGGTCGAAGCACTTCATGCTGGTGAGATTGGTGCAATTATTGGACTTAAGAATACAACAACTGGAGAGACGCTATGTGATCCTGCTACATTTGTAACTTTAGAGAAGATGGAGTTCCCAGATCCTGTTATTGAACAAGCAGTTGAACCAAAAACAAAAGCTGATCAAGATAAGATGTCGATTGCATTATCTAAGCTTGTCGAAGAAGATCCTACTCTTAAAGTTCATACATCACCTGAAACTGGTCAAACAATCATCGCTGGAGTTGGTGAACTACATTTAGATATTGTAGTTGATAGACTTAAAAGAGAATTTGGTGTGACAGTCAATGTTGGTAAACCTCAAGTTGGATATCGAGAGACCATCAGAAAAGAAGCTGAATGTGAAGGTAAATACATCAGACAATCTGG
>CAZJPX010000087.1:0-3121 GCA_964548325.1 uncultured Staphylococcaceae bacterium | reverse complement strand
GAATGACCGGTTCACAGCCGGTTGTGTTAGGCCTCTTCACCATATCCGCCAGGTGATAATAATTATAATCGATACAGTAGATTTCTTTCAACTAGATAATTTAAAAGGTAAAGCATCTATTTATCCACTAAATTTAATCATATATGTAGATTTTAAAAACATCAATTTTTCTATCTTTTACCTTGCAAAACCCCTATATTTATTAAGAATTTATAAAATTTAATAAAAAAATAATTAATGCAAAAATAATTCTTTTATATATAATTTTATTGAGGTGAAATATGTTAGATAAATTAAACAGACATCATTTTGGCATAGGCATGATGCGCCTTCCATACAAGGACAAAAAGCTTGATTACGAGCAAATTTGTAAGATGGTCGATTATTGTATGGAGCATGGCATCAATTATTTTGATACAGCTCATGGATACTTAAATGGGGATAGTGAAATCGCTGTTAGAGAATGTGTGACCAAAAGATATAAAAGAGAAGAATATTTTCTAACCGATAAGTTAACTCAAAATTTCTTTCGTTCACGAGCAGATATTAGAAAAACAATTGATGAACAATTAAAGATATGTGGAGTGGATAACTTTGATTTATTATTAATGCACAATCAAAATAGTTTCTCATATCGCCATTTCCAAAAACATAATGCTTATGAAGAAGCACTAATCTTAAAAAAAGAAGGTAAAATTAAACACCTTGGAATCTCATTCCACGACAATGCTAAATTTTTAGAAAAGATTCTAATTGAACATCCAGAAATAGAAATAGTTCAAATACAATTTAACTATTTAGATTTTAGAAGTTGGATTGTTCAATCTGGTGCTCTATATGATGTATGCAAAAAATATAACAAACCAATTATCGTTATGGAACCAGTCAAAGGAGGAACATTGGCAAAGCTTCCTCCTAAAGCTGATAAAGTATTGCAAGATCTAAATAACGGATCTAATGCGAGTTATGCTTTAAGATATGTTAGAGGGTTTGATCAAGTTAAGATGATCATCTCTGGTATGAGTACTTTTGATCAAGTAAAAGATAATGTTACAACAATGACTGACTATAAACCTTTAACCGATCTTGAAAAAAATGCATTAAGCAAAGTAGTAGCAATTCTTAAAGGTAAAAAACTTATCGCTTGTACTAGCTGTCAATACTGTGTAAAAGGATGTCCAAAACATATTCCAATACCAGATGTATTTAGTTGTTTTAACAACAAAAAGATCACCGCAGATTGGGCAAGCAATATGTATTATCAAATAATTACAGATGGTAAGGGTAAAGCAAGTGATTGTATAAAATGTGGTAAATGTGAGATTGCTTGCCCACAAAAACTATCAATTAGAAAATATCTTGTTGATATTGCAAAAACATTTGAAACACAAGATACAAAATAAAAAATAAATAAGACGATTTATGTTGTTAGGAGGTTAAATAAATGTCTAAAAAAGAAGTTAATAAAGAATTATTAAATATCCCTTTTGGGTTAGGTATTGAAAATCCTTTTGGAGAATATTTTGTTGGTCAAAGTTATTTAAATTTATTACATAAAGATAATCTAGGAGTAGCAAACGTCACCTTTGAAGCTGGTTGTAGAAACAATTGGCATATTCATAAAGCAAAAAGTGGTGGAGGACAAATCCTTATCATCACTTATGGAAGAGGATATTATCAAGAAGAAGGTAAAGAACCTCTTGAACTACTTCCAGGAGATTTTGTATATATTCCTGCAAATGTAAAACATTGGCACGGTGCATCATCTACATCGATATTTGCTCATATATCTATTGAAGTACCAGGAGTAGATACATCAACTGTTTGGCTTGAAAAAGTTTCAGATGAAGATTATCTAAAAGCAAATTCATGTCATAAAAAACCAACAACTACTATTAAACAGACAGCTGGTAGAGATGAACTGACAGGAATCGCCGATGAATTTGCTAGATTAAATGATGATGTTTTGTTTGGTGAGGTCTGGAATCGAACAGAACAATTACCTATAAAAAATAGATGCATCTTAACTGTTATTGCTCTTGTATCTAGTGGAATAACCGATTCATCTTTGTTATATCACATAAAAAACGCAAGAAATAATGGTGTATCTTTACTAGAAATATCTGAATCATTAACCCATATTGCAATGTATGTTGGATGGCCAAAGATTTGGGCTGCGCTAAGATATGTAAAAGAAGTATATTTAGATAAAAAATAAGAGATTATATTGTTTTGGGTCATTTTTCTTAACTTGATATAATTTTTTGGGAAGAAAAATGAACAATAAAAAGATAGATAAAGAATTATTAAATGTACCATTTGGATTAGGAAAAGATAATCCGTTAGGTGAATATTTTTCTGGTAAAACGTACATGAATATATTGCACAATAAAAACCTCGATGTTAAAAATGTTACTTATGAAAAAGGTGGTAGAACAAGTTGGCATATCCATCTAAATAAAAAAGATGGAGGCCAACTGATACTTATCACATATGGTGAAGGCATATATCAAGAAGAGAATAAAGATCCAATTAAACTAAAAGCTGGTGATTATTTATATGTACCACCTAACGTTAAACATTGGCATGGAGCGACCTCTAAATCCAACATGTCTCACGTGTCAATCTTTATTCCAGGAGTTGATACAGAACATAAAGTGATAGAAAAAGTATCAGAAGAAGATTATTTAAAAGCAAATAAATTTTTAAATATATAATACTAATTTATAATTATCCAACAAATCTAGTTGAAACTTTCTTTTTTGCGTTGTTTAAACGCTCTCTTTTTTATAAAATTATATTAGTTTTTAAAAAGGATTGAATTTATGCGTTTATTAAAAAGTGCTATTGAACAAATCAAAGAAATATGTAATAGATATAAAAACGAGCCATCGCCTTTAATGTTAGTGTTAAGCGATGTTCAAAAAGAGTTTGGATATATTCCTCTAGAAGTTCAAGAAATAATAAGTAACGAATTAAATGTTCCAGTTAGTGAAATATATGGAGTAGTCACTTTCTACTCTTTTTTCTCTTTGACTCCAAAAGGAAAATATGTTGTTGGAGTATGTATTGGAACAGCCTGTTATGTAAAAGGTGGGCAAAATGTCTTAGATAAATTTGC
>CAZJPX010000086.1:1568-3154 GCA_964548325.1 uncultured Staphylococcaceae bacterium | reverse complement strand
GATACATCAGATAACGGAACTGAAGTTACAAACCAACTTGATGATGTAACAGCTGGATACTTAAATGGTGGAGTACCAACCGATCAATCAATCGAAAATCTTATGAGTAGTGGAAACGGATACAAATCTCTAAGTAGATCTGATTTTGATGGCACATATCCAGATTCACCATCTCAAACTATTACATTAAGCGCAGAGCAATATGAAGATTGGATCTTTGATATCGGTGATTACGATGAATATTATCAAGATGTATATAATGGTACTACTGAAGTAACATATGCTACCTCTACTGAAGGTAGAGACACATATTATTCGACTACACTTTATGATCTAATTGGATTAGATATTAATGATCCAGAAGTTGATGCAATCTATCAAGATATGGTTGAACAATTAACAATCGATGAATTGGTTGAATTTGTTAACACCGGTGGATTCCAATCCATGAACATAGATTATCTTGGTGTTCCTCTTGCTTGGAACACTGATGGTCCAAAAGGTTGGACAGGAACCGGAACTGATAGTGAAGATAGATTTAACTATTTCACATCTGAACCAATGATTGCTTGGACATTTAATAAAGAACTTGCCTACGATCTTGGTGTTATGATTGGTGAACAAGGTATTTGGGGAAATAGCACCTTAACCGATGGTGTTGTCTACTCATATACTGGATGGTACGCTCCAGGCATGAACATCCATCGCTCTCCATTTGATAGTAGATATACAGAGTATTTCTCAGAGGATCCTGTACTCACTGGACTAATCTCTGCAAATATCTCACTTGGTGCAAGAAGTAAAGGTGCATACATCACAATGAAACATTTCGCATTCCATAATGATGGAGGAGGAATCTCTACATATCGTGGTGGAGCAATCTTTAGTGGATCTAGATATGATGGCTCATCTGTTTGGGTCACAGAACAAGCAGCTCGTGAAATTTATTTGAAAGCATATCAAATCACAGTAGAAGAAGGTGAGGCTGATTATATGATGTCAGCATTCACTAGACTTGGTGCAACATGGGTTGGTGGAAGCTATGCAATCAATACCAATATCCTTCGTAATGAATGGGGATTTGATGGCTCATCTTGTACAGATATTGCAATTTATACAATGGTTGATGCATATCAATTAGTTGAAGCAGGTGGTGGCGGAATAATGCTAGGAAACTATGGAGTTAGCAGACATGTCAACACCGAAGAGATTGAAGCAATTGCAGATGAAGGATCAAAGAATGTATTGATTCATACAATGCAAGAAACTGTCAAACATACGATGTATCTTGTTGCAAACTCAAATGCTATGCAAATTCCAAAGGGTGCTGCTGTGGTATATGATGCAACTGAGCAAGACGAACTTGGATTATCATATGAAGTAACATTAGAAAATGCAAAAGTTGGTGAAGCATATACTTCAATTAACTTACTTAGAGCATCACTCAATACCTATACTCCATATTCATCCATCAGCTACACAGTTAGTGGATTACCAGATGGATTGAGCTTTAATTCAACAACTGGAGTAATAAGTGGAACACCAACTACTGCTGGCACATATTATGTAACAGTTGAAGCATCTGC
>CAZJPX010000086.1:0-1468 GCA_964548325.1 uncultured Staphylococcaceae bacterium | reverse complement strand
ACCCAATACATATTTGAAGCTGAATATGTTGAATTAACAGATGATATGGTCGGTACTGGAACAAGTGGAAGTCCATTTGGAGTTAATCTTATTCAAGCAAACTCGGAAGCAAGTAATGGATACTTTGTACATTCATTAAGCGATCAAACACCATTAAAGTTTGAAATTGAATCAGATGCGACCGTGACTACAACTTTATATGCTAGACTTGGAAACAATGGATTAGGTACAAACACCTGGACACCAGACATATTTTCTGTGACCGTAAATGGTACAAGCATTGATTATGGTTCATTTACAACAACATCTACAACATCTGGTGGTCAAAATTTCACTACTTATAGTATTGGTGAGATAACTTTAAATGAAGGTGATAACGAAATAATTCTAGTACCTCTACCAAACACAGTTTATGCAAACCAAACATCTGGTCCTAGTGCAGATTATATTACCCTTATCACAACAGCAACACTTACCATGACTCAATACAATGTAGATTACTTAAGTTAATCTTTGAGGATATATAAATGAAGTTTATATGGAAGCATCTAGGTACTCGTATCTGGTTTTTAACCTCGTGTATTGTCCTTGGTTTAGCTTTAATAATATCTGTTGTAATAACAAGTGTTCCTATCATAAATAACACATTAAATATTGTTTTAGGTGGTCAACAAGCTAACATCACTGAAGACAATAGAGATGAATTATACGATAGAGAATTTAATTCTAAAGCAGAGGCTTTAGCTGCTGCTCAAGATTTTGTAATTGATGTAAATAGGGAAGGAATTATTCTTTTAAAAAACGAAGCAAATACTCTTCCTTTTTCAGAAAACTCTGCAAAAGTTAGTGTTTTTGGAAAAAATTCTGTTGATTTAGTATATACGGGATCTGGATCTGCAACTGGTACATCAAACTCTGTTTCATATGATTTGTATGATAGTTTAACATCTGCTGGAATATCATATAATCCAGAACTTAAATCATTTTATGAAAATAGTTCTTTATCAGGTAGTGGTAGAGCAGATAGTCCAAATACAAATTCAGGACAAAGATATGCAGGTTGGGCGACAGGAGAAACGCCTATTAGTTCATATACATCAAGTTTAGAAAGTAGTTATGATGAATATGGTGATGCTGCAATTGTTGTGATAACAAGAATTGGTGGAGAAGGATATGATCTTCCTCGTTCAATGGCCACTGATTTTACATTAACTGAAGCAATTACTGGAGCAAGTTCTCCAACAGATCATTATTTAGAACTAGATGCTAACGAGAAAGATTTAATTGAGTATGTAGAGGATCGATTTGATAAAGTTATTGTCGTATTAAATGTTGGTACAACAATGGAGTTAGGTGATCTTCAAAACGATCAAAATATAGATGCTATATTATGGATGGGGTTTCCTGGTGGAACAGGTGTTATGGCACTTGGAGAAATACTTGTTGGAGAAACAAGTGATGGAGAAGA
>CAZJPX010000085.1:0-3178 GCA_964548325.1 uncultured Staphylococcaceae bacterium | reverse complement strand
CTCTTCCATCTAGTGGATTGGTTTTTGTTTTGGGCAAGAGCGGATGTGGTAAAACTACTCTTTTAAATATGCTTGGAGGAATGGATAGTCCAACTCAAGGTGATATAAAAATTAATGGTAAATCCATTAACACAAAAAATGAAAAAGATCTTGATAAGTATCGAAACAATAATGTTGGTTTTGTTTTCCAAGAATTTAATCTTTTAACAAACTATACAGTTGGATCAAATGTGGCTCTTGCCTTGCAACTACGAAGAAAGAAAGTAACTAGGGAAATAGTTGATACTATTTTAAGACGAGTTGATCTTGTTGATGCTAATGGAAAAACTTTCTATAGTAGGAAGGTATCTGAATTGTCTGGTGGGCAAAAACAAAGGGTTGCTATAGCTCGTGCTCTTATCAAAGAGCCTAAAATTATTCTAGCAGATGAACCTACTGGTTCATTAGATAGCGAAACAAGCGCTTCTATGTTTAATCTATTAAAAACACTTTCAAAGGATAAACTAATTGTTGTTGTTTCTCATGATAGAGAAAGTGCTGAAAAATATGGAGATCGAGTAATTGAATTAAAAGATGGAAAAATTATATCTGATTCAAAAGCTAGTAAAAAAGATACTTTAAACATAGAAGACACCAAAAAAGTGAAGAAAGGAAAACTACCTTTTAATCGTGTTGTAACTATGGGTCTTGCAGGTTTTAAAAAGAAAACAGTTAGATTAGTAATTTCTGTAATTCTTGCTGTTTTCTCTTTAACTGTTTTTGTATTTGCGGTATCAGCTTTAAATGCTGATGTAACGATGTCTGAACTAAAAAGTACATATGATGGTGGAGGTAAATCTGTAACCCTTACTTCATATGTGGAATACACTCAAACTTTCAATTATACAAACGGAAATAGTGCCACTTATGATGGTAGTGGAAATCAAAGTTTTACTCAAGAGCAACTTGATACGTTGAGTGCGCAAACAAATATTTATCCAATTTTAGAAGCTTCTGACAATTTATCAGGTTACTACAATTTATATAGTGATGAATTAACGCTTTATGAAAGATTAAACCCTTATATTTATTTTGGAATAAGTCCAATCTCTAGATATATTGTTGTTGATGAAAACACTCAAGCTAGTGATTTGGAATATTCTCCTATTACTGATAATAGTCGTTTACCTCTCAATTCAAGTGAGATTGCAATAACTGATTATCAAGCAGACATGTTCGTACGTCTTGGGTATCGAACCGAAGAAGGTGCCACTGTTGAGCAAATCAATTCACCTGAAGAGATGATAGGCAAAACAATTGGTGGTTTAGAAATTGTAGGAATATATTCTACAGAAGAAAGTCTTGAATGGTTAAAGCAATATGATAAAGATTTTGATGGCACTTATTATAGTAACTATACAGATGGTTATTATATTGACATTGATGGTTATTTTTATAACTGGACACGTGGCGAACATATGTTTAAGAGCGCACTTATTGGAAGTGATGGACTAGAGAATAGTTATCTAACCAAAGTTTTATATATGCTTACTGGAAGTGCTACTAATGACAAAGCAATCATTGAAAGTGCTTTTTATTATGAAGAAGAGATCGATAACATGTCTGGGTATGCTACTATTTACCATTATCGTACCTACTCCATAACTGTTACTTCTGCATATTCTGGTTTTACAGAAGCAGCCTGGATGTTCTACGATGATTTATTTATGCAACCAGCTTTATACATAAGTATAGTTATCGCTCTTTTCAGTGCGTTGTTATTAACTAATTTCTTACTTGTCACAACTGGAGCACGAAAAAATGAAATTGGTATTCTTCGTGCACTTGGTGCATCCAAATCAGACACAATTAAAATATGTTTAGCAGAAGGAGCGATGGTTGGACTTGTTGATTTTGGTTTGTCAATAATTGCAGTAGCCATTGCTTGTTTGATAATTAATCAATCATATAACATCTTTTTATTCAGCATCGGTATATTACCTGCATTATATCTATTCTTGCTTTGTTTTGGAACAGTTGCACTAGCAACCATATTACCGGCATTAAAAATATCAAGACAAAGACCAATTGATATAATGAAAGAATAAGCTTTTGTCGCTAACACTAAGAATATAAATATAATAAATTTTTCTTCATATCTTTTGTTTTTTCTACGATAGATTATAATAAAAAACGTAGAGATTTGTGTATGTCACTACAAAAGTATTTAAAACATTATTAGGATAAGGAAAGTCTTATGAGAAAACTTAAAAGATTTAAACTCATTGTTTGTTCTTCAATAGCAATGTCGTTAATGCTTTTATCTTCATGTGCTACTGATACAGGTACTGTAATGTCTCTAACTGATTTAGTATCATCTGGAATTATAACCGAAGATAATCTTATGAATATTGCTACATTATGTAATGGCAGTCTACAAAAAGTAGTTTATGGTGAAGATTATTCGCATGAATTAGAAACAATTGAGTATGAGGCTACTCCTGTTGAAGATGAATTAACTGAGGATCAAGAAAAAGCAATTTTGAAAACATATAACAGCTATGTAAATGAGTTATTTGCTAGCTCAAGTTCTAATAAGAAAGTTACTGGAAGTAAGATAAATGCCTATTATGGAACATATAACGGCTATATCATTGTCGAAGCAGAATATTATACAAATGAAGGTGTAATAGATATTGCAATGAGTTATATTGTTGGTGATTATTTTTTAGGATGGTTTGGCGAGAATAATAATATTATAGGTTGGACGACCAATAATTAATAGTTTTAGACATTATAATTTGTTGAACAATCTAAATAAAATTGAAAAAATATAGATTTTTATAAAAAACTGTGCAATTCTTAACTATTTTAATAATAAAATATAAATATTAGACAAAAATTTTTGTTTGTTTTATACTGCAAGGATGAATAGTCGTTTACGTTTTTTTATATTAAAAAACTGTGAGACTAACTTTTAGATGGTAAAGGAGTAACACAATGGAATATATAAAACTTGGAAACTCAAATCTTAATGTTTCACGCATATGTTTAGGATGTATGGGCTTTGGTGTTCCAGATAAACAACATCCTTGGACAATAAGTGAAGATGAAGCATTTAAAATTGTAAAAAGAGCATTAGATTTAGGTATAAACTTTTTTGATACCGCCATGAGTTATAGTGGTGGTACAAGCGAAG
>CAZJPX010000084.1:0-3274 GCA_964548325.1 uncultured Staphylococcaceae bacterium | reverse complement strand
ACTAAGCTAAGATGGCGACAATTCATATTATATATTTTTAATCTTCTTTTTTCACATAATGATAATATTCAGGTTGAACATATGAACTTGAAATATCTACCATCTGTCTATAACATTCATTTCTTAAGTATTCTTTATTCTCTTTGATATTTAATTCTTCTTTTGGATACACAGGTTCTCCAAGGACAAGCGTCATCTTCGGTTTAGTGTTTTTAAATAGACCTTTTCTATATATAGTCGTTATTGGAATAATTGGCTTATTAAATTTTGCAGGATAATGAAAAGATGCTGATCTAAAAGGTCTAATCTTAGTATAATATGGCCAAAGATGAGCTTCTGGAAAAATAACTATCAGATGTTTTTTATTAATATGATATTCAAGACCTTTTAAAAACTTTGAGTAAGATTTTAAATCTGTTTCATCGTTAGGAATTGGAATATAACCAAGAAGCTCAGTGAGCACATTTACAACAGGAATTGTTAAAGCATCAGTGTATCCTAATATATATGATCTTCTACTTGCTCCGACTACATATACTTGATTTACAAATGCATCAATAAATGCGGTATGATTTGCATAGATAAATCCGCCAGTTTCATATAATGGCTTAATATTCTTTTTATTTTTAATTTTTATACCTTTAAAAAAACAAAATAAACATAATATAGGCCAAGCAATAAAGAAGTATAAAAAATTTGACCATAATCTCCAAAACCTACTTTTGATATATTTATAATTTTTAGGAAGCTTTGGTCTATCTAGACCGATTTCACCAAAATCATCGTTTATTTCATCGTGATAATAAATAGTTTGACCTTTATTTAGTTTTCGTTTTTTGCTCATCTGTTATAACCTTTTTAGCTGCCTTATCTACTATCTTACCTTTATGTTCAATTTTATTCCATAATGTTCTCTTATTTTTATTGAATAAACCATCTAAAAAAGCAAATAAGAAATCAGCATAAAAGAAAATGAAAGTAAAAATAATGCTTAACCTTCGCCCAATAGAAAACTTTAATCTTTTGTTATCTATTATGAACGTAATAATTGCAGTAAATCCAAATGTGATATAAACATATGAATAATATAATATGACAAAACCTGCAAATGTCGGTGTTGCTGACCATATTCCTTCATAATAAAATCCTAAAACAATACCAGCAATTAATACACCAAGTGCGAGTAAAAACGCTAATGCTTCGATTACACAGAATGTAATGAAAGGAAAAATTGAAACTGTGTATTCGATTATAGACATTCTTTTCATAAATGGTTTTAAAGCCAAATAATCTTTATCTTTCTTTTTAAAATTCTTTTTACTAGCAAAGAATCCCCAGACCCATCTAACGTGTTGTCTATGAAGTTGCTTATAGGTTGTCACCTGCTCATCATAATATTGTGCGTAGTTATAATAGTGCATTGAGATGTTATGGTAGTAGCAATAACATGTAAGTTCAACATCTTCTGTCATTCCTGTCCAGATCCATCCACGTTCATTATCTACTATTTCCATGTCTATATAATATCCAGTACCTGTTAATGTTACTTTTTTAAAGAAGAAGCTTCTTCCATTAGTTGTGAACTGATTCATAAATGAGAATAATGTTCCACTGCATCCACTGATCCAGTTTGCAGATGCGTTTGTAAAGTTTCTATATCCAGTGACGACCTGGTATCCTTTGTTTTTACAATCATTTAATAAAGTGATGTAATTGGTGCTGACGACATTATCAGCATCAAAAATAATTAATGAATCATATCTAAGATTGTTTGCTTTTAAATATTGATAGGCTTCATTTAAGGCATAACCTTTAGTTCTTTTTCCTTCTAAATCTTTTCTAACAATATATTGATATCCAAAACTTTTCACTATTTCAATAGTTGGATCATTATATGATTCAACAATAACATAGACATCAAAATAGTTAGGATCATAATCTTGTTCTTTTAAAGACTTTAATAAATTGCTTATTACTTTATGTTCGAATCTAGCTGGAACTAAAACTGCATATTTAAATTTTATTTCTCCTTTTGGGAATTTTTTTAAAGGTAATAATGATAAAAAGAAATATATAAAAAAGTACCAAGACATAATTGCAAGTAGTAAAAGTGAAGCAAGAACAAAATAACTTAAAAATACATCAAAGTTATATAACAACGAAGATACTTCTTCTTGAGTTAAATAATATATGAACGAATTTAGCATATGTTTAAGATTATAATTTAATAAATGTTCTAATAAAAGTTTAATTATGTTTATAAAAGTCCTTGTTTTCCTTTGTTTTTAAGGAAAAACTTCACTATTCCTTGATATTTTTTTTAATGAAATTCGTATAAACTTTCTCATTTTCAGGATGAGTAATTTTATGTTTTTTACCTAGTTCAATACATTTTAAAATCCAAGCCATATTTAAACCTAGATTATACATTGTCTTTAATCCTTCATCATCTTCATTAATTTCTCCTTCTTTCCCTCCAAATGCAAGATTCCAATATGAAGAAGTAATTATTGGCATCGAGGAGATGCTTGCATATTTATCAAGGACATCTAATGTCATGATGTTTCCAGCTCTTCTTGCAACACTTACCGATGCACATGGTTTAAATTCAAATGCTTGTTTATTTGAATAAAACATTCTATCTAATAAATTTAATATCTGACCATTTGGATGTGAGTAGTAAGTAGGAGAACCAAAAACAAATCCATCATAATCATTAGCTGCTTTACTTATTTCGTTTACACAATCATCTTTTATTATGCACTCTCTTTTTTTAGATTTATGACAGTACCCACAGCTCATACAACCATTGATTGCTTTTTTACCAATCCAATAAATCTTAGTATCAATATTTTCTTTATTTAATGCTCTACATACTTCTTTTAAAGCAAGATATGTATTCCCATTCTCACGTGGTGATCCGTTTATTAACATTACTTTCATACTTTACCTTCCTATTTATAATTTTAAATAAATTATTAGTTATGATAAATCTTTTTGTTGGCGTCCTCGATCAGATTCGAACTGATGACGTTTCGCTTAGGAGGCGAACCCTCTATCCAGCTGAGGTACGAGGACACATAGAAATTATAAACATTTTAGTTATTTTATTAAACTGCTTGAATGAATATGAGTTTTCAAAATACTGAAAATATATGTAACCGCTTTCATAAAATTTTTCATTTATTTTCAAATTTTAGGTTTATAATTACCTTCCAACTCGAAATAGAGTAATCCATCTCTATATGTAGAGTTAGTATCAAAGGAGGTAGTC
>CAZJPX010000083.1:0-3296 GCA_964548325.1 uncultured Staphylococcaceae bacterium | reverse complement strand
AGAGTTAGATATTTAAGAACTTTAAAAGGTATGTCGATAGAAGAACTCGCTTTTAAATGTGATTTAAATAAAAACTATTTAGGTGATATAGAAAGAGGAACTAGAAATCCTACTATATTAATAATTGAAAAGATTTCTATAGGTTTAGATGTACCAATTGAAGAATTATTTGTTGGAATAGGCACATATAAGCCTTGAAGCCACACACAATACTTGTCTTATGTTTTCCTATAAAATTGGTTTATTTCTTAAACTTTTTTAGCACTAACCTAAATGCATTTAAGCAACAAAGAACAGATACTCCAACATCAGAGAATATTGCAAACCATAAGATGTAATTTGATAAACCAAAATCAACAAATGAACTGACTAAAGATAATATTAATATTGCAACTTTAAATCCAATAGAAATGAAGATATTTTCAATTACGTTTATGTTTGTAAACCTAGATATTCTTTTTAAGATAGATAATCTATTTAAATCATCATCCATGATGACAATATTAGATGATTCAATAGCTGCATCACTTCCAATTTGTCCCATTGAAATGCCAACATCTGCAATAGTCAATGATGGAGAATCATTAACTCCATCTCCAATAAAGGCAACTTTTTGGTTAGATTCTGCAAGGAATTTTTCAATAATCTCAGCTTTTTGTAGTGGTAAAAGCTCATATTGTACCGAATCTATGCCACATTCTTTTGCAATTTCAAGAGCTATTGATTTACTATCTCCTGTTAACATACATGTTTGAGTGATACCTTCTTTTTTAAGATTAGCAAGAGCTAATTTTGCAGATGGTTTAATCACATCTTTTATAGTTAAACAACCGATATATTTATTATCGTATGCAATATAAATATTGGTACCTATATTAGTACACTCATCAAATTTAATTTTATATTGATTCATCAATTTGATATTTCCAGCAAGTAATTGTTTATCTAAATATTTAGTTACAACTCCTTGTCCTGGAATCTCTTTATAATTAGATAATCTAGATTTATCTATGTCCATTTTTGAATAATTTTTAATTGAAATGGATATTGGATGATTTGAAAACGCTTCTGCGTATGTAGCTAGTTTTAATAATTCATCTTTATTTGAATTTTTTGCAAGAATAATATCAGTCACTTCAAAGGTTCCTTTTGTAATTGTTCCAGTTTTATCAAACATTAAAACTTTAGTTTTATCCATTAGTTCTAAATATGTAGAACCTTTGATTAATATCTTATTTTTACTAGCTATACCTAGACCTATAAAGTAAGACATAGGGACTGATAAAACTAACGCACAAGGACAAGATATAACTAAGAATGTCGCACCAGTTTTAACCCATCCCATCCAAACAGTTGCATCATTTATACCTATGAATAATGGAGGAATAATAGCAACAAGAAAGGCAAGTACAACAACAATTGGAGTATATATTTTTGCAAATCTTCTAATAAACTTTTCTGGTGTAGCTTTATTCTTTTCTACATTCTCTACAAGATCTAATATCTTAGCAACAGTAGAATTTGAGTATTCTCTTGTAGCTTTAATAGCTAAAGGAGAACTTAAATTTAAAACCCCACTAAGTACTTCATCTCCTTTTTGTTTTTCTACAGGGAGAGATTCACCTGTCATTGAGGAATAATCTAAGGTTGATGCACCTTTTACTATAACCCCATCTAAAGGAACTTTCTCTCCTGGATTAACTAAAAATACATCATCAATTTTTGCATCTTCTGGTTTAATTATTTTTTCATCTTTTACTAATCTAACAAACTCTGGTCTAAGTTTTAAAATAGATTTAATAGTAGATTTTGATTTATGAATAGCATAGTGTTCAAATTCTTCTCCAATTTGGAAGAATACCATAATAGCTAATGCTTCCACATATTCACCAATACAAAACGCAGCAATAGTTGCAATGAATGTTAATAATATTTCATTAAAAAACGATTTCTCTTTGAAGTTTTCAATTAGCTCTAAAAATAGATCATATCCAACAAAAACATATGCAAGAAGTGACAGAGGTAAAATTATTGAATTACTTATTGAGACAGTGTTATTTATTAAATTATCTCCAATGGTATATGTTAAAACCAAAAGGACAATTGTTGAGATAACGCCAATTATTAATCTAATTACTTTAAATGATATTTTCATAATATTAACTATTCACCTTTTCATTTAAATGTTCTCTTGTTGTCTCTATAATTAATCTAACATGATAATCAGATAATGAATAAAGAACATGCTTTCCTACTTTTCTATATTTGACAAGATTTGCTGCCCTTAAGCCTTGTAATTGATGTGAGATAGCAGATTTAGTCATATTTAAAATCTTACATAGATCACCAACACATAACTCATTATTATTAAGAGCCCATAAAATTTTTAATCTTGTTGAGTCTCCAAAAATTTTAAAATAGTCGCTAATCCTATATATTTCTTCATCTTTCAATAAATCTTTGATAGCAAGTTTTAACTGTTGTTCAGATAAAATAGTTAATTCTTTATCATCCATAATAATTATACCTCTCACATATAATAGTTGAACAACTATTCAACTGTCAAATGAAATTATCAACATATTATTTAATATTTCATTGTTGTATAATACTCACATGAAAACATTAATTTTTTATACAACAAAAACTGGTTTTACTAAGCAATATGTCGACATACTTGAAAGAAGATTGACCGATGTAGAAGTTTATCCATTAAAAAAGATATCACCTAAACTTCTTCAAGATGCAGATATAATTTTTTATGGAGCTCCAGCAAACGGCACTCGTATCAATGGATTAAAAAAGTTTTTAAAATATTACAAGTTTATAAAAGATAAGCATATTTTCATATTTGGTGTTGGCATGGAACCTCCAGACGATGATCGAAGGGAGAATATCATAACCGCTAACAACTTAGATTCATATCACGTAAGATTATATCTACTTCAAGGTGGATTTGATTTTACTAAATACAATTTCTTAATGAAAAAAGTGATTGAAACAACCTTAAGATCTCAGGCTAAAAAGCAAGGATTAGATGAAGCAATGATTAAACAAAGATTATCGACACCTATATCTTTTGTCTCATCAGAAAACCTAGATCGAATTGTACAAGTGTATCATGCTATTAAAATAAGAGGTTCTAATGATTAATGATAAAGGAAGCTATCAAAATAATAGTAAAAAACAAGAAAGCATCTTTTAATTATTTCTTATCTGATCCTATCGAATGTGGAATTGAATTAAAAGGAACTGAAGTAAAATCGATCATGAATCATAGTATGAGTATCGATGAT
>CAZJPX010000082.1:0-3330 GCA_964548325.1 uncultured Staphylococcaceae bacterium | reverse complement strand
TTTGTATCTAAGTAATTTATCTATTTTTAATCATCGTCTTCAAAATCTGTCATGTCGATGACTGCATTGTCTTCTTTTTTTCGTCTTTTTCTTATTAGGCGACGTGCCTCGCCTTTTTCAAAATAATCGTTGAAACATTCATTATATGCACTATAACAAAATGAATGATATTGTATTAACAATGGTAAGAATATTAACCACAGGAATAATTGAGTAGGATCAAAGGCATCACCATTGCTTGTTGTAATTGTTACCTTAAAGTATACAAATACGTAAAAAGCACTAATTAATATGAAATATACTGATAAGAAAAGAAATGGATACCACCTTCTTTTAAACACACGATATTTTGTATCTAGTAGAATTAATCTAACTGCACAATATAATGCTTCTAGTAAAATCAATATTGCAACAGCAAATAATGTACATTTCCACCAATTCTCAAAGCGAAATCCTGAGAATGCTATAACAAATGCACTTAAAAACAACCACACTGGAATTGCTCTGCTATATCTATAGAATCGTTGTTGATTATTTATATTATCTACATTTCTTAAATTTTTTTCGTTTATAAATCTTTTATAAAATGGTCTTGGTTTTGAAGTATTCGTGTTATATTTGATTCTGTTCGTTTCTTCATCTTCAAAATTTAAATACTTAGCAAAACATTTAATATAAGCAAGATAAGAAAATACTACATACCCTATCATTATAGGTAGATATATTAAAAAGAAAAGTATGATACTAGCAATTAATCCAGAAACAGAAATTGAGTCAGTAGATGAATATTGAACTGTAAAAATAGGGAAAATATAAAAAGGGAGTGCAATTAAAAAATATATTCCTAGAAGTAGTTTCAGCTGATTATGTTTTAGAAACACATGATATTGCCTATCACGTAAAATAAATCTTACTGCACAATTGACAACAACTAAAAGAGATAAAGCAGCTAATAAAAAGCCTACAATACTAGCTACATATCTAAAGTTATACCCAAAAAATGTAACTATTCCTACACTTATCGCTAAAAATAGTGGAATCATAATAGAATAGATTAGGAATCTTATTTGTACACTAAAATCACCAATGTTCTTCAGATTCTTAACATCTACATATTTGTTATAAAGGGTATTTAATTTCATAAAAGTTGTGGCCTCCTTTAAAGCTACTCAATAATTATACAATTTTTAACAACAAAATCTTATTTAACTTCAATTTTTATGTAAATTAAAAATTATTTTAATTCTAAATTAATACTTATGTAAAGTGCAACTCTAAAATAGAATTAATAAAAATTATTTTTAATTTTTATTAATTATCATGTCTTTATCGTTGTTTATAAGGCGAAAATCCGTTTTATCTTTTTATATTTATTAGAGTTTCTATTAAAAAATGCACTTGGAAGGAATCGCTACACATTTTAAACAGAAGTGTCATCTTCAGAATCCTTTTTCTCAATATTGTTTATATTCTTTTTAGATTTATTGCGTTTTCTATCGCGTAAACGCCTTGCTCCTTTTGTATATTTCCAAAAACATTTATTATAAGCACGTTTACAAAAACTGCTATACATAATTAACAATGGTAAATATATAAACAAACAGAATATGATATTCCCATCAAGTTCAACAGAAGAATCAAAAGGTGAGACAAATGTTATCCTAAAATAAGCAATTACATAAAAAACAATTGATAAAATGAAATATCCCGATAGAAAAATATATACTAACCGATGTTCTTTAAACACATGATATTTTTTATCTAATAAAACTAATTTAATAGTGAAAAATAATGCACATAAAAACAGAAATACTGCTAGCCCGAATAAGTATGCATTATACCATTTATCAAAATTATATCCTGACATAGCAATCCAAAGGACACTAAAAAATAAAGATGATGGAACTCCACTGCCACATCCATAAAATCTTTTTCGTATATTAATATCTTCTATGTTTTTTAAATTCTCTTCATTTACAAATCTGCTGTAAAAAGGATTATATTTTTTCTCATTTGACAATTCATTATCTTCTTTTTCTTTATATTCTATTTTTATATCTTCGCTATTTTGCTTTAGAAACAAGTTTGAGTTTTTTACATATTTAGTTTGATGTAACCTTGATTCTCTTGAATATTTTGCAAAAGATTTACCGTAGGCATAAAAAGAAAAAACGGTATACCCCAAAGATAATGGAAAATATATAAGTAAGCATAAAATAATATTACGAGTAAATCGAGCAAGCACGATCTCTTTATCAGCATTATATTTTGCTGTGATAATAAAAACTAAATAAAAAATAACAGCTAAGATGATATGAATTGATAAAAGTCTAATCAAGTTTTTATGTTTTTTAAACAAATGCTGTTCTTTATCAATTAAGCAAAATCCATCTATACATTTAAACGCTATAAGCAAAAATATTAAAGCAAAAATAATACTTGCAAAATTTGTTATTGGTAGAAAATTAATCGACAACACACTAAGAAATATAAATAGCGGAATCGTTATGTAGTACATCCAAAGTTTATCCCAAACATCAGAATTGGTGATATGTTTAAAATTTTCTTCATTAACAAATCTATTATAAAAAGCATTGGAGGTTTTTGTATTTAATAACTCAACATTAATCTCTTTCCCTTCTGTTTTTGCTTCTTCATTATCTTGCTTTGGTGGATATGAATATTTACCAAAGCATTTACCATAAGCAAAGTAACAAAAAATGGTATATCCAATTATTAAAGGTATAAAAAATATATAATAAGGTGCAACATTGATAGTCATCACAACTAAACCATTATCATCTGTAGAGTATTCTGCTGTTAAAAAAGAAAACATACAAAGAGCAACAGCCAAAGCAAAATATACTAATAGAAAAACAATTAGATGCCAATGTTTATTGAATACATGGTATTTTTTATCTCGCCTTATAATACCTACTACACAACTTACTACTATATAAAGAGATACAAAAGCAACTACAAATGAGAAAGCAGTGGATACGCGCATTAAATTATATGTTTGGTGTGTAAATGCGCCAATACAAACCATTAAAAATATTGGAATCATCCGAAAATTGATCTGAAATTTACCTCGAATATATGCATCATCAATATTCTTCAAATTCTCTTCATTTACGAATTTATCATAAAAATGATTTTTTGTTTTCATATACATTTTAATATTGACACAAAATGATAAAAAGACAAGTTATTTTTATTACTACTTTATTTCAAATTTGATATGATTATGAATATGAAAAACAAACTAACTTTACCTAAAGATTCGACGTTAGTTAACGTAGGTAACTCAATTTTAAAATATTATAATGT
>CAZJPX010000081.1:0-3370 GCA_964548325.1 uncultured Staphylococcaceae bacterium | reverse complement strand
CCACCTAATAATTCTTTTCCTTTTCCATAGGATTCATTAAATAGGTAGACGTATTGTTTGGTTTTATTAGCCATATATTAAAAATCCTCCAAAAATATATAATGTGCTTAAAATTGCAACCGATTTATTTTAACACATTCAAAGATGCTAAAAAAGAACTCTCTTTATTTTATTTAGTAATTATATTTATATAAAATAAAGCTGTTGCATGTTATTTAAAAAATAGCGAAAATACGCAGATTTAACAAGGATTTTATGTAAATTTAAAGATTTTTATACATGATTATGGAAACACTTTTAACAACATCACGGCATTTATCTGTTATGTATTCAAACATGTTATATACTTTTTCTGCATCATGGTTTTTGACTACATCATCTGGATGTTCTACATATTCACGTCTAACGTTTTCTTCAAACAATCTATCTACTTCTTCTTCTATTTCTATAACTTTCTTAAGTAGAGGATCCATTACTTTTTTGTTATCGATATATTTAAAGTTTTCAAAAACTTGCTTTAATGCGGAAATTGCTTCAAATGATTTTTGAGCAAAAATAGAAATATTCTTTGGAAGAGTTTTATAGTTTCTTAAATAGAATTTATAACTTACTTCATCAATAGAATCAATTAAGTCATCGATATGATCATATAAAACAAAAATATCTTCTCTATCGATTGGAGTTATAAATTCTTTTGCTAACCTCTCTTCTAAACCATGTTTATATATATCTGAATTATGTTCGATTTCATGAATTTTGTTTTTTAATTCCAGCAAATTGACTTTTTTAAAGTTATCAACTCCCTCTTTTAAAACAGTCATAGCTTGGATTGCATACTCTATTTGAATAACAAATGATTCATAAAAGAAATTCTTTTTTTTCATAATGTTTCCTCCAATTTTAAATGACTAAGAATAGTAGTGTAAATAAATATCCTATTAATATTGTACCTGGGAAACAACAGATCCAGGTAATAACCATTTCAATAAAAGCTTTCCATTTTATACGTCTAATACTCTTTGCTGCACCAACACCCAATATTGAGCTTGTAGTAACTTGGCTTGTAGAAATTGGTAAACCAGCCCAGCTAGCAAGTAGGATTCCAATTCCACTTGTTATGTCGCTACAGAAACCTTGATAAGGCTCCATTCTAGATAAACCTTGTCCAATTTTTTTAATGATTTTAAATCCACCAACACCAGTACCGATTCCAATTATGAGTGCAACTATTAATGCAATCCACCATAGCTCTGCTCCAATCTCATTACTAACTGTAATTGTAGCACCAACACCAGCAGCATTATGTGCATTTGCTGCTAATTGAATGGCTAAAACAAATATTCCAACAAACTTTAGACCATCTTGTGCGCCATGAGCAAATGCTAAACAGCCTCCGCTAAATATTTGACCATATTTAAATAGTTTCTTGGTTTTAGTTCGATTAACGTTTTTAAAACATAATTGGACAAGTTTTGCTATACCCCATGCAACAAAAAAACCAAAGAGAATAGAACCAAATAATCCATATATTGTTAAAGCCCAGCTACTATTATATGTAAATGGAATTTCAGCATTATAACCTAGTGTAATGCATGCAAGTCCTGCACCTGTTAATCCACCTATTAAACTATGTGATTCACTTGATGGAATTCCAAAATACCATGTTAGAACTCCCCACGCAGAAACTCCTAACATTCCTGCACTTAGTGCACTTAATGCTGTCTCATATGGAACATTAGTAAAATCAACCATGTCTTGTATAGTATATGCAACAGCATTCAAAATAAAAAAGGCTAACAGAACACCTAATATATTACATATTGCTGCCATTATTAAGGCGTATAAAGGTCTAATAGATTTAGTCGAAATACATGTTGCTATAGCGTTAGGTGCATCTGTCCATCCGTTAACAAAGACGACCCCTAAAACTAGTATTAAACATAGAGACAACATTGGATACTCAACAAGTAATGTTAATAAATCACTTATACTCATCAAAGATAATTATAAAGATTTATCTCAATCTGTTCCAAGTATACTTTGTTTAAGTTTAAACAAAAATAATAATATAGAATAAGCTATCATATAATTTTTTGAATTATAAAGCTGTATTTTTGATAAAATCTTTGCAAAACAGCATTCTTTTTGAAAATTTTAAATTCTTTTATATATTAACAAAGTAAATTCCGTTTCTAATTTTAATCAAAATTGAAATAGAGAATGTTCTTATTTTTTGGTTATAAATTGCTATATTAAGTAAAGACAAATAAAATATAAATTTCTCTTATCAAACTAAATTAGAATTGTCACATGAACAATAGATCCACAGTTTTTGTTCTTTAATGTGTAAAGTTGTTTATGACAAATTATATGCTTTTATAATATTTGAAATAACATTTAATTTTTATTTTTATTATAATTCTATGTATGGAAAAAGATTATGTATTAACAATCGACTTTGGAACACAGTCGGTTAGAGTATCAGTTATAGATAAATTTGGTAATTTTATTGCTTTTGAACAAGAAAAATATGATCAACCATATTATTCTATTAAAGCTGGTTATTGTGAACAAGACCCAAATTATTATTATAATTGCATGAAAAGAGCATCATTGAGATTGGTAGAAAAAAATAAAGATGCAGTATATTCATGTAAAGCAATGTCTCTAACTTGTTTTAGAGATACACCAGTATTTTTAGATAAGGATTTTAAAGTCGTTAGACCATCAATTATTTGGTTAGATCAAAGACAAGCAAAATTAAAAAGAAGACTACCTTTTGTTTATGCAACTTTATTTAACCTAGCTGGAATGCATGACACAATTGCTTTAAATAGAAAAAGAACACCAGCTCATTGGATATATGAAAACGAACCAGAAAACTGGAAAAAAATTAAATATTATGTACCTTTATCATCATATTTTAACTATAGACTTTTAGGAGTGTTAGGAGATGGGCCTTCAAACATGGTTGGACATTTTCCTATCAATTTTAAAAAAGCAAAACGGTATAAAAACGGGGCATTAAAAGGATGTATATACGGCATTGAAACAGAAAAATGTCCAACCATTTTTAAAACAGGAGAACTAGTAGGAGCAGTTACAGAACAAGCAAATAAAGAAACAGGTTTACCTATTGGATTAAAATTTTATGCAACAGGAAATGATAAAGCATGTGAGTCTTTAGGTTGTGGAGTTGTTACAAACGATGTTGCACATATCTCTTATGGAACAGCATCTACTATATCAATAACAAGTAAAAAATATTTTGAACCAGAAACGTTTTTACCTGCTTATCCTGGATGTTATAGCGGAGTATATAATGAAGAGGTTCAAATATATAGAGGATATTGGATGTTAAAATGGTTCT
>CAZJPX010000080.1:0-3377 GCA_964548325.1 uncultured Staphylococcaceae bacterium | reverse complement strand
GAAGTTTTTGCATTTAATGATGACTATAAAGATTTCATATCCACATGCAAAACAGAAAGAGAAGCTACAAATTATGCTGTTAATCTTTTAAAGAAAAATGGTTTTAAGGAGTATAAAGATACGTTAAAACTTAAAGCTGGAGATAAAGTATATTTTGTTAATAAAGAGAAAAATGTTTGTGCTTATATAATTGGTAAGAAAAAAGTATCGAAAGGATTAAGAATTCTTGGTGCACATATTGATTCACCTCGACTTGATTTAAAACAAAATCCATTATATGAAGCAAATGGATTTACTTTATTAGATACTCACTACTATGGTGGAGTTAAAAAATATCAATGGGTTACTATTCCTCTTGCACTACATGGAGTTGTCTATAAAAAAGATGGAACAAAAGTTGAAATCGTCGTTGGAGAAAAAGATAGTGATCCAATTGTTGGCATCTCTGATTTATTAATTCACCTTGCTCAGGAGCAACTTCAAAAGAAAGCTTCGACTGTAATTGAAGGTGAAAAACTTGATGTGACAATTGGAAATAGACCACTAAATGGAGAAGAAAAAGATAAGTTTAAAGCATACATCTTAAAACTATTAAAAGATGAATATGGAATCGAAGAAGAAGATTTCGTATCTAGTGAAATAGAAGTTGTACCAGCAGGTAAAGCACGTGATTATGGTCTTGATAGAAGTATGGTCGCAGGATATGGACACGATGATAGAAGCTGTGCTTATACATCTTTAAGAGCAATACTTGATTTAAATGTAGTACCAGAATACACCTCTTGTACAATTCTTGTTGATAAAGAAGAGATTGGAAGTGTAGGAGCAACTGGTGCTCAATCAAGATTTTTTGAAAACACAATTCATGATATTTTAGAAGCAACAGGTGAAACAACTCAAAAAGCATTTAGAGATTGTTTAGATAATTCTAATATGTTATCAAGTGATGTCTCGGCAGGTTTTGATCCATTATATAAGGAAGTCAATGAAGAAAAGAACTCTTGTTATCTAGGTGAAGGAATCGTCTTTAATAAATACACTGGAGCAAGAGGTAAAGGTGGATCAAATGATGCAAACCCAGATTATATTGCTCACATTAGAAAAGTGATGGATGATAATAAAATTAATTATCAAACAGCAGAACTTGGAAAAGTTGATCAAGGAGGCGGAGGAACAATTGCCTACATCCTTGGAAACTTAAATATGAATGTTGTCGATGCAGGTATTGCAGTCTTAAATATGCACGCACCAATGGAAATTGTTTCAAAAGCAGATGTCTATGAAGCATATAAAGCATACGTTGCATTTTTAAAGAATTAATTAGACTTTGGCAGGATTTTTCAAAAAACGAAAACACTTTTAAATATTTTTTGAGTTTATTGTATAATAAAAATAGAGAAATTAGATGAGGGCATAGATATGTTTGGGAAAGTGTTTTCGTTTTTAGTTTTAATTGGTACTACACTTTGTGGTCCTGGTTTTTGCTCGTATGTTGATCCTCCATCAGGTTGTTATGCTGTTCAGGAAATTCTAGCCATTGGTGATACATGGGAAGAAGAAAATGTTGCTATTACTTTTGATTCTTTTAAATATGAGATTGATGAATCCGAAGATAATATTTACATGCAATTAACATATACTATAAATCCAGTAGATGAATTTGAACTGGTGGAAGATGATGTATATGTTGTTAATCTAAATTATTATCATTATTACGGAATAGTTTATTCCATAACAGAAAAGAACGAAGAAATAAATGAATTTAATATTTTTAATACTTCAATTACAGAAGAAACACAATATACATTTTATTTTGAATCAACATTAGACTCCTATAAAGATGAAAATGGACAATTGATTGGTAATGCTTATCGGATTGACTGTACTATTTTCCCAGCATTTTTCTATTATCAATTAGAATTAGAAACTAACTAATCTACATCTTTTATTTTTGTATATAAATTTGATAATATACCTCGATGGTTAATATATGTTTAATATCTTTAGGATGTTCTAAGAATCTTGTCGATAGTGAGGCGATATTATCTTTATTTAATAAAGAAGATTTTAAGCTTGTAATTGAACCAAGTAGAGCAGATTGTATCATCATCAATACTTGTGGATTCATATTACCTGCTAAAAAAGAAGGAATAGATACTATTCTTAAGATGGTATCACTAAATAAGAAACTAATTGTTATTGGATGTCTTGTTGAAAGATATTATGATGAATTAGTAAAAGAGATACCAGAAGTTGATCTCTTTGTTAGATTCTCAGACGAATATAATAAACTACCTCAAATATTATCGCAATTTTTTCCAAATCTAAGAATCAATTCGAACTTTGATATAAATAACAGAATTGTATCAACTGGTAATTATTCATTCTTTTTAAAAATATCTGAAGGATGTAATAGATTCTGTTCATTTTGTTCTATCCCTCATATTAGAGGTAGATTCATATCATATGATCCATATAAACTGATTTCTTTTTGTAAAGAAAGAGCAAAAGAAGGATATAAAGAGGTGACCTTAATTGGTCAAGACCCAACAAGTTATGGAACAGATCTTAAAGATAAAAACATAGATTTAGTAGATCTATTAAAAGAAATAGAAAAGATTGAAGGCATAGAATTTATTAGAACTTTATATCTATATCCTGATGGAATTAATGAAAAATATATAGATTTAGTGAGGAATTCTAAAAAAATTGCCCATTATTTTGATATTCCAATCCAACATGCATCTAGTAAAATTTTAAAAAACATGAATAGAAAAGATACATTAGAATCGATGTATGCACTCTTTAATAAAATTAAAAAAGAGATACCAGATGCGATACTTAGAACAACTGTTATTGTCGGTTTCCCTGGTGAAACAAAAGAAGATATAGAAACATTAAAATCTTTTATTAAAGATATTGGATTTAATCATCTTGGAGTATTCACATTTTCAAAAGAAGAAGGAACAAAAGCGGCGACATTATCGCCTCAACTTAAAGAATCAACAAAAAATAAAAGAAAAGATGCGATAATGTCGCTTCAACAACAGATCGCAAAAGAAGTGAATGCTAAATTAATGGGAAGAGAATATAGAGCGATTGTTGTTGGTGTTAATAAGAACAAAACATATGTTAGATGTGATTTTAACGCACCAGATGAAATAGATGGTGATGTGATAATCGATGCGAAGTTATCTCATAAGATTGGAGATATTATAAATATTAAAATAACAAATAGTTTGATATATGACCTAAAAGGTGTAGAAATATGAAGTTTTTTTAAAAAAAACTTGCAAAAACGATATTTATTTAGAAATTTGCCAGTTTATTATATTATTGTTTTAGAGATGAAAATTATATAAAATATTATTCACGTG
>CAZJPX010000079.1:0-3385 GCA_964548325.1 uncultured Staphylococcaceae bacterium | reverse complement strand
GTAGAGATAAATACGATGGCGAATTAGTTAATGAAAGAATTAGATTCAATGAAGTGTTAGTTATTAATCAAGATGGTGAAAAACTTGGTGTGATGTCATCTTCAAAAGCATTATCACTTGCTTTAGATGATGATCTCGATTTGATTTGTGTCTCGCCAAATTCAAATCCTCCAGTTTGTAAAATTCTTGATTATGGTAAATATCGTTTCCAAAAACAAAAGAAAGCAAAGGAGGCGAAGAAAAACCAAAAAGTAATTGAAACAAAAGAGATTCAGCTCACACCAAAAATTGGTGAACATGATCTATTGATAAAGGCTAAATCTGCTAACAAGTTCCTCCTTGAAGGTAATAAAGTTAAAGTAGGTGTTAGATTTAAAGGAAGAGAGTTGAACCATCCTGAGATCGGTGAAGATGTTATGAAACGTTTTTTAGAAAAAGTTATGGAAAACGCTACCATCGAAAAACAGCCAATCCTTGAAGGAAGATGGTTAAATGCTCTCCTATCAAGCAAAATAAAAAAGTAATGTGAAAGGAGAAACAGTTTATGCCAAAAATGAAATCTAAAAAAGCTTTAACAAAAAGAGTTAAAGTGACAGGTAGTGGAAAAATACAAAGACATCATTCACATACCTCCCATCATGCGCCATATAAGACACATAAACAAAAACGAAATCTTAGAAAAGCAACTCTAGTCTCAGTTGGAGATAAAAAAAGAATTAAATATTTAATTCAAGGTTAATTATATAGGAGGATTTTTAAATGAGAGTAAAAGGTGGACCAGTAACACATTTAAGAAGAAAGAAAGTATTAAAACTAGCAAAAGGATATTTTGGTAGTAAGCATCTCTTATATAAAACAGCTCACGAACAAGTAATGCATTCATATATGTATGCATACATCGATCGTAGACTTATTAAAAGAAACTTTAGAAAACTTTGGATTAAAAGAATCAATGCTGCTTGTAGAATAAATGATATTTCATATTCTAAATTTATGCATGGATTGAAACTTGCTCAAATCGATCTCAATAGAAAGATGTTAAGTGAGATTGCAATCCATGATGATAAAGGATTTGCTAAACTTGTCGAATCTTCTAAGCAAGCATTAGCAAAAGCTAAATAATTTTGAGGTTATCTTATAAAAGTCCATATAAACAAACTGGGAGTTATCTAACTCCCTTTTTTTATGTTTGTTTTTTGTTTCTCATATATAGAAGTTATTTTCTATTTTTATGAGATATAAGCAAAGTTTTATTATGAAGCACTTCATTTTTTAAAGAATTGACGCGCTAGTCATAACTTAATTTTTATCTTCACATATTTCTCATATATCTAATTGATAATTTTGTTTTTGACTTCCTTTCATAAATAAAAGAAATATTTTTTGCTTTAACTGTTGTCTCAATAATAGAATTACATGCTATTTAATTTAGTAGACTAATAGAAATCCATTTATTGCCTTTAGTTATTCTTCGTTAATTAATACTAATAATGTTCCTTTTTTACTACTGTTTAAACTGTTTAAAATTGTATTTAAGCAAACAATATTTTCAATTTTATCAATTAGATTGTCATTAAACTTTTAATTAACATTATTTTTAGATCTTGTTAGTTTATTTACATACACTTTATTAAGAAAAAATACCAAAAAGTCAGCAAAAACTATAAAAACTTGCTATAATTTTTTAAGAAAAATTATTATGAAAAACATCGATGTTATCGTATTTTTTTTAACTTTATAAGTATATTCCTTTACATATGGTTGTGAAAAATATTACAATGACTTTGCTGTTTGTTATTCGTTACGAAAACAAACACCAATGGGAAAGGAGAAAATGTTTATGGTAAGATTAGAATCTGTAAAAATTTTGTCAGCTTTTACGTTGATGTTTGACCTTCCTGTGACAACATCTGCAGGAACTTTTTCGCAACATGTCCATGATGAGACTAGTGAAAACTTATTTGTTATCTTTAATGATTCTACTTTAACAAATACTCACAATACTTATCATTGATACTACTGTTTATACGGCTTGAAGTTATATTAACTGGCATCAGTATTAACACTAACAACAGTTTAACAAAGCACTATCGTCAACTTATTAAATCTTGTTGTTGGTGCACTAACTATTTTATTAATAGCTATTGGTGCTATGTTTGCTGATATAGAAACTTAGTGGCTATTACAAAATAATTTTATAACCAAATATAGATTTATATAATTTCGATGTGTTTTAGCAGGGTTTTTAATAAAAATATGCGAAGTTTTCATAATTTTTGCCCTTTAATTAATATTGTCTGATTTTAAAAATATAAATTAATTTATAAGTTTGTTCTCGTCACGAAAACACAAACACCAATATGAAAGGAGAAAAAGTTTATGATTAAATCAAAATCTATGAAGATATTATCTGCTTTATCGTTGATGTTTGCTTTACCTGTAGCAACACTTACAGGAACCAATTCACAACATGTCCATGATGAGACTAGTGAAAATTCGTATATTGTCTCTAATAAAGAGAACAATTATTCTTCAATTGAAGAGTATCAAGCAATTAATAAACAAAGTAATGTATCTACATTAGCTGATGTTCATGATCATAGTGATACAAATACATGGACTCCAGTCTCTTCAGGTACACAGACCTTATCTAATGGAAACTATTATTTAACAGGTGATACCACTGGTGATATTACATTAAGTAATGCAACCCTATGTTTAAATGGACAGGTGTTAACAGGTACTGGCAGTGGAGCTGTTATTACTATTGCAACAAATACTTCGTATAACTACATTAATGACTGTCAAGATGGTTCTGCAGAACACACATTAACAGATGATAGTAGTAATACTTACACCTTTACAAGTGGAGTTATAACTGGAGGAAGTTCTATTAATTCATCATATAGTGGTGGTGTACATATCAACTCTGGTTCTTTTTTAGAAATGACCGCTGGAATTATAGCACTAAATACTGGTCTTATTAGTGGAGGTGTATATGTTCCTAGTTCAGCAACTTTTAGAATGAGTGGTGGAACAATTTCCAACAATATAGGTTTGGCTGGTGGTGGAGTACATGTTGATGGTGGAGTTTTTGCAATTAGTGCGGGAACAATTTCCTACAACACATCTGCGGCTGCTGGTGGCGTTAACATTGGTAATGGCGGTAATGTCCAAATGACTGGTGGGACAATTGAATATAATGAAGGTAATCCTGGTGCAGTACAAGTTAGTAATGGTTCATTCTTAATGAGTGCTGGAACAATCGCAAATAACAAAGCTTATGGTTCGGCCACGGGAAATGCTGTTATCGATGGGATATATGTTGGAACATCTGGCACATTAACTATAACTGGCGGATTTTATAATGGTGAATTTTATACTG
>CAZJPX010000078.1:0-3396 GCA_964548325.1 uncultured Staphylococcaceae bacterium | reverse complement strand
TATCTGAAAGTTATACCTTATATGAAGAATATATAATCTCAGATGTTGTATATGAATTTTTAATAAATAACTGGGGATTAGGGCTATAGATAAAAAACTCGGCTAAAATGCACTAGCAGTGCATTTTGGACGTGTTATAAATATTTTATTTGCTGATTTTATCGAGTTTTTTATTAATTTAGACATTAAAATAGTTCGACTAAAATTAGATAACAACGCATTTTAATCGAAGAAAATAAACGAAAAAGCTCAATAATATGTAGTGTAATTTTTTTACATTTATATTGAAATAACTTTCCAAATGTATATAATATATGTATACAGGAGGTGTTTATATGCTTAAGAAATTTAGAGTTAATAATTTTAAAAATTTCAAAGATGATCTTGTAGTAGATTTTAGTAACACCAGAGACTATGACTTTAATAAACAATTAATTAAAAATGGACTAATCAATAAAGTTATTATCTTTGGATATAACAATTCAGGTAAATCCAACTTAGGTTTTGCTATTATGGATATAACTAGTCATCTAACCGACAATTTAAAAGGAGACATACTATATAAATATCCATTAAATCTTGAAAGCAATAAAACTTTTACTACTTTTGAATATGTTTTTTCATTTAGAAAAGATGAGGATATAACATATCGATATGTGAAGGATTTACAAAAAAAGTTAAAATCAGAAGAAATATTAATTAATGATAAAAGTGTTTTTTATTATGATTATGAAACTAATAAATTCAGTAATTCATTATCTGATGTTGATCAAATCAATCTTGAAAATAGATCTGAAAACATATCAGCTTTAAAATTCATTAGAAATTCCTCCTTTAAACTTGATGATGATAATCCTATAAAGCTAATAGTAGATTTTGCAGATGAAATGCTTTGGTTTAGAAGTTTAAGAAGCAATGAATTTATTGGGGTTTTACCAAATGGAGATAATATCTCTCATTTTATTAAAAGAAATAATTTAATAAATGACTTTCAACAGTTTTTATATGACAAAAAAATAAATGAAGAGGTTGAAATTGTCGATACACAATTAGGCCCTCAATTATATGTAAAAAAGGGGAAGTCACTTGTACCATTTTTTGAAGTATGTTCAACAGGAACTGGGTGTTTAACTTTGTTTTACTATTGGAAGCAATCTAGCTTTAATAAAATTAAATTCTTAGTTTTAGATGAATTCGATGCCTTCTATCATGAAGATTTATCTTATGAGTTATATAAATTACTAGTTGAAAATAGTAATTTTCAAACAATTATTACAACTCATAATTCATCACTAGCAACCAATAAATTAACTAGACCTGATTGCGTAACTATATTAAAAGATAATAAGTTAAGACCTCTTTGTGATTTAACTAACAAAGTTTTAAGAGAAGGTCATAACTTAAGAAAGCTAATGGAAGCAGGAGAGTTTGATGCCTGATAGAAAAATATTGTTTATTGTTGAAGGAAAAAGTGAGGAAGAATACATAAATAAAAACTTAAGCAAATTTTTAAGATTAGATGAACAATACGAAATCATTCAATATAAGACATCAATTTATGAACTTTATGATTTAATAAAAGATAATGAAGATTTATCTTTAACATCAATATTACTTTCAAATAATAAAATTAATCCTGCCTTATCTAACAAGCATCAATTAGACTCAACATTTTCATACATATATCTAATATTTGATCTTGATATGCAATATCAAAAATTTAGTCCTGAGAAACTTGAATATATGGCTAAAAGATTTTCAGATCCAACCGAAGAAGGACAATTACTAATTAACTGCCCGATGTTTGAATCTTTATATGATATTAGCAAAGACTTTAAGACAGAAGATTTAAATAAATTAGTAGACATATCAACTAGTAAAGAATATAAGACTTATGTTAAGACAATATCATATGCAAATATTAATAATCGATTTTATAAGTGCTTAGAAAACCTTGCTTTATTTAAGAGAGTAGCTGATTTTAATAAAACAAGATATTTAACATTAAACAAATATAAAAATTATTATGGTATCGATACGTTTAAAACATTTGAATCTATTATGAACGTATTTGCGTTAACCAATAAAATATTTGTTTTAAATATGATGATACTTTTATATTTTGAATTTAACAATTCCAATATAGTTTGTTAAAGCATTACTTTATAAAAATAACCCTACAATCTATGATAAAATAAATACAACAAACACTGCTATAATTTTCAAAAATCTTGCTAAAGTCATATTTTTTATCCGTTTTTGACTTATAGATTAAGCCTTTAATGTTTTTATAAGGACCTCGACAAAAATGCACTAACAGCATATTTTGGTCGAAATTTTTATCTTGAAATGTATGAAATTATGAACTTGATGTTTGAAAATAGTTCGACTAAAATAAGATTGTATCTTATTTTCGCCGAGGTTTTATTATGAATTATATTAGAAGAGATTTAGAAAAAATTATATTAGAAATAGCTAAAGAGTATGCTTGTATTCTTATTACTGGGCCAAGACAAGTAGGTAAAAGCACATTGTTTGAGCATGTAGATCCAAGTAGAAATAAGGTTTCATTAGACGATTTAGAAAACAGAAATCTTGCTAGGTCAGATCCAAAGATGTTTCTAAATTTGCATGAAACACCAATACTAATTGATGAAGTACAATATGCACCTGAATTATTTATTTATATTAAAATCGCTATTGATAATGGTGCTAAGCCAGGAACTTTTTTCCTTACTGGATCTCAAAGTTTTAGATTAATGAGATTAGCTGGTGAGAGTTTAGCTGGAAGAGTAGCAATATTAAATCTTTCTTCGTTGTCGCAAAACGAGCTTTATGGTGAGAATGAACTTGCACCTTTTGACATTGATATTGATAGTTTATTAGATAGATCTAAAAAGAAAAAACCAGGAGATGTTATAGAAATATATAAACGCATATGGAACGGAGGGATGCCTGCTCTTGCAAGCGGCATATATACATCAAGAGATGTATATTATTCCAGCTACTTACAAACATATCTTACTAGAGATGTAAAAGATGAAATAATGATAAAAGATGATGCACAGTTTATTGATTTTATTCGTGCAGCTGCTTGTAGAGTTGGACAAGAATTAAATATACATTCAATAGCTAAAGATGTTGATGTTAGTGATGACACTGTTAAAAGATGGTTAGCGATACTTGAAAAATCAGAAGTTATATTCTATCTACGCCCATATTCAAATAATCTATTAAAAAGAGTAGTTAAAACGCCAAAATTATATTTTTTTGATACTGGGCTTGTTGCTTATCTAACAAAACATTCGAGCCCAGAGGTTCTATTAAATGGTTCCATTAACGGTGCGATATTAGAAAACTATGTTGTAAGTGAAATAAGAAAATCATATATGAATT
>CAZJPX010000077.1:0-3405 GCA_964548325.1 uncultured Staphylococcaceae bacterium | reverse complement strand
TTTATTATTTATATCATAGATTATCTATTTATTTTCTATAACGTTAATTGGTCTATCTAGAAGTGCTTTTCTCGATGCTAATAATGACACAATTAAGGCAAATATAATTAATATAAGTAAAAGATATAACACTAAAGAGATATTCAAACTTAATAAGGAAATTTGTGACCATTTATTGAAAATATATGCAGATATCAATAAAAATATAATAGTTAGGATAAATTCAATTAAGCTTATAAACAATGCTTGCAATCCTATAATAAATGATATTTCTTCTTTAGATGAACCAATTGCTTTCAATATACCAAGATTCTTTTCCATCGATTTAACATTAGCAAAGAAAAGATTAATTGATATTAACAAACTTATGACTAAAAAAACCGCAATTATACTCCAGACAACAATCATAATAGTTGGATCAGACAACGTATTAATAATTACTGTTAAGCCGTAATATTGATTTACAATATTTATATAATTGTCATTTGTTGTAAACGAATTAATAAAATTTAAATCATTTGAATAATTACCTGTGAATTTAATTAAATATCGAGATGAATTACTTTCAGTTTCACTATACCTAAAAATACATTGTGATATTGAAAAACCATCATTCATGTTTTCTAGATATTCATAATCTAATGACGAATCATTTATCGCTTGTTCATAACTAAGTGATACATACGGTTTCCAAAAATCGAACATATCATCTTCCATTGCATATATTCCAACGATTGTATATCCATAGAAATCCATTCCTATTAAATCATCAACAATATAGACATCATATACTGTCTCATTAACGATACTATCATAACTAACACCAAAATAGTTTGAAACAAGAGTTTCTGCTAGCAACCTTGATATAACAATTTCATTATCATTTTCTGGAAGTCTACTGGTTTTTGAAGAAAGACCATCATATGAAACAAAACCAAAGTATGAAGCAGTTTCTTGATCTATTTTTGCTTTAAAAAGATTAATGAAATAATTGTTTAACAATGAATCTATAACTTCTCCATCGGAATCTAGTAAACTGAATCGAATGTTTGAATTATTAAGTTTCACATAACCGCCACTTGTATATTCATTAATTTTTTCTTCCTCTTCATCATTAAATTCTTGTCTCCTTGTTAAAGCAAATTCGCTTGAATGATTATAATAAGTCAAATATTTTTCAATTGATGAAATTTTCATGTTGTTATCTAATTGTGTTTTTAAAAGAACAGAATTAGTGTCACATGTATTAATTAAATAAGCTGCTCCAAATAAAGTAGCAGATATTAAAGAGATTACTAAAGAAGTTAATAACCTAACCTTTTTATGTTTTAGATTTCTTATCGAAAACGCCAAGGTTTCAAAAAAAGGTAAAAATCCTTTTTTAAATTTTCGATCCTTTTTAGAAAAATCTTTAAGTTTTGCATTGCTTTTTAAAATAATTGCTGTTTGCTCTTTGAGTTCGACTATCTGATCGGCTACATCATCAAAAATATTTTTAGCATGTGTTGAAACAATTACTGTATAGTTTTTGGATAATTCCTTTAATAATAAAACAATTGATTTTGCGTTTTCATCATCAAGGGCACTTGTAGGTTCATCAAGCAATAAAATTTGAGGTTCTTTAATTAAAGCTCTTGCAATAGCAATTCTTTGCTTTTGTCCTACTGAGAGTTGATTTGGTTTTTTAATTAATAGTTCTTCTAATGTATCACCATCATCAGGCAAACTAACTTTCGCTAGTATACTTGTAAGACTTTCATTAGTAATCTTCTTTTTTGCTAATTCAAATGAAAGTTTTAAATTTTGTTTGATGGTGAAATCTTCGATTAAGTTTAATTCTTGAAACACAATTCCAACAACAGTATTTCGATATGCATCCATGTTTTTAGAATTTATTTCAGTTCCATCATAGATTATTGTTCCAGATGTTGAATCATCTAATCCACAAATTATATTTAATAGCGTAGTTTTACCCGAGCCACTTTTGCCAAGTAAAACATTGAAAGATTCATCACCAAAAGTTAAATTTACATCTTTTAATACTCTGCTATTTTTGTAATCTTTAAATATATTTTTTAATTTAAGCATATTTTTTATTAGTTAAACTTCACAAAAACTATAATAAGCTGTTAATGATAAGTCAGTGCTATTTAAATTTCTGGCATATGAAATAATTCTGTAATCACCACTAATAAATGATGTAGTAATTGCAGGAGCAAACCAATTAGTTGATATTGTAACAGTTTTACTTTTGTTTGCGCTTATGTTGGTGAATGTGACATCTGTCAAATTGGTCCAGTATTTTGCATGGCCAGCTAAACACATTTTTGTATTGTAGTATACTTCTAAAGAAGTTGAGGAGGTGTTAGTTATTTTTATTTTCCAATCATTACCAGATTTTGAAACTATACCCAATTCTAAAAAGCCAAAATAAACCATTGATAGTTGATAAGTATTATCGCTGTCTGCTATATCAGATGGCAAACATCCTAATGAAAGATACGTTCCATCTTTAACACCAATATCTATACCAGCATAGAACCACGATGCGTATACAAGTTCAGAGCAATACCACCATAAAGAATTAATACTAGTATTTAATCTAAATATATTTAAAAGATATATTTTGCCAAGTTGTTGCGTAGCAAAGTAAATAGCTTTTTCACTTTTTTCACTTGTTCTTCCAACAACACGAAGAATACGGCATCTATACTCAGTCATTCTATAATCATCTAGAAATCCTCTTTTAACACCACTAGCTACTGCTTCTATTGTTTGAATATAATTTCCATATGCAGATTTATGATTAATATTAACAATTAATGCGTTATGACCAGCATTGAAAAATACTGTATCAGTTTCCCATACAATATCTCCTTCTAGCACGCTTGAATAATCATATATACTATAAAAAAACTCTCTTTCAAAAGATGAAGCAGGAGTCGTTGTATAGTCTATATTGGAATTTAATATGTAATCTGCATTACCACTAGAAGCAGAACCAGTAAAACTTAAAGTAGAGACACTCGCTGATCCATTATCATTTATTACATTACTGACGTTTTCATAATTATTATTTTCTATAGCAAGTTCTAATGTAAAGCGATATAAGTTTCTATCACTATTCTCATCATAAAATTCGGAATAAAATTCATCATAAGTTCTTGACGGATTTTCCACATTAGCAGTTGCTAAATCATAATATGAACGAAGACCATTATTATATGAAACAACAGTATTATACTCTGTGTCTTGGTTTGAACCACGATATGAATTTGTATTTGTTGTATTATCATTTAGTGATACAGAAGATTCACTTAACAATAAGAATAAAGAACAACAAATACCAATTAAGAGTGTTTTAGATTTATTCATATTTTGCTCTCCATAAATTAAATCTTTCAA
>CAZJPX010000076.1:0-3437 GCA_964548325.1 uncultured Staphylococcaceae bacterium | reverse complement strand
GAGGAATGAGCACGATCATATATCACCTTAGATGCTCTTTGAGATGCACCTTTTTCTAGGTAGTATACACCAATTCGTTCTCCTCCACGTGCAATGAAAGTTGTATCAACTCCATACTTTCTTAAAGAGTTAAGAGCAGCTTGTCCTATCTCATGATTTGGAAGTTTGGAGACAAATGATGCTTCCACTCCATAATTTGCAAGGGATACTGCAACATTTGCTTCTCCTCCTCCATATGTTGCTTCAAAACAATCGGTTTGTACAAAACGTAAATAATCATATGGTTGAAGTCTTAGCATCAACTCACCTAAAGTTACTACACGCATTATTGTTTTCCTCCTTTGATTAAATTAACAGCACTTCTTGTTTTTTCTTCTATTTCACTAGGTGTACCTTTCATCATAAAAGATCCACCAACTGCAATAATCTTACTATATGCTAAATATTCTAAAATATTTGACTCATTGATTCCTCCAGTTGGTAAAAATTTAACTTGAGGAAAAGGGCCTCCTAATGCTTTGATTGTTTTAAGTCCACCAAAATCACTAGCAGGAAAGTACTTTAAAGTTGTAAATCCTTCATCAATAGCTTGCATAATCTCAGTAGGAGTGATTACTCCTGGAAGATATAAAATTTTTGCTTTTTTACATAGATCTGCAACCTTTTTTGAAAAACCAGGACTAACAATGAATTTCACACCTAGTCCAATTGCTTCTTTTGCTTGTGCTTCATTGATGACCGTTCCAGCTCCAATCGTAGCATTTTTAAAAGTATCAATAGCAATTTTTATTGCATCTTTTGCACAAGATGTACGATATGTAATTTCAATGATTGTTAACCCACCATCAATTAACGCTTTAACTGTTGGGATGGTATCTTCTACTTTATTTATAGCAACTACTGGAACTAATTTTGTTTCACTAATTTGTTTTAATACATCCATATTTATATCTCCAATAAATTCTTAATATTGTTATAGCTTATATCTTGAGCTAATTTTATTCCATCTTTTATTGTGTACTCTCCACTATCTACTTTCTTACCAATAAAATCAGCGAGCAATCTTCTAAAGAAATCAAATCTAGAATAAGATGTAAAACTCCTTGAGTCAGTTAACATTCCAAGATTTGTTCCAATTGCGGCATATTCTGAAATTATTTTAAGATTCTCTTTTATTCCTTCTACTGTATCATTAAACCACCAAGCAGCACCAATATGTACATTTCTAAATGCTCCAGAGATACAAGCAAGTTTTTTAATAGCATTTGGATTTAATGAATAAAGAATAATCGTAGGTCGATGTTCATCATCTAATCTATTTAAAAATGAAATGATAGGTTCAATAGGTGTTTCATTTCCAATTATATCAAATCCACTATCTACTCCAATCTCTTGAAATCTTTTCTCATTGACGTTTCTTAAAACAGAGAAATGCATTTGAACTACAAGATTTCTTTCTTTATATAATTCCATTAAATATGAAAGCAGCCAACCAAAGTATCCATCTTTTTGCTCGTCTGTTAACTTTTTAGTTGATTTAAACAATGTGTTTACATCTGTATCTTTATAGTATGAAGTTGGAAATGCATTAAATCCATGATCTGTTATCTTACATCCTTTGGATACAAAAAAATCTAGTCGATCTCTAATCGCATTTTTTAAAGTTTCTGCGTTATTTATATCATATCCAACTACTTTAGATAATTGCTTAAAATATTCTTTATCAAAACTAAATAATTTGTCAGGTCTAAATGTTGGATTAACTGTTATTGAATCATATGTTCCATTGTCAGATAAATTTTCTAATGGATCATTTGTTGTAGCTACATATTCCACATTATATTTTTTTAGTAATGTTTGTATAGATAAACCTTTAATCGTTTTATTTGCTTTATTATAGATTTCTTCAGCTGTGTCTTCGTTTAACGGTCCATAAATTCCAAACACCTGTTGCAGCTCTAAATGTGTCCAATAATATAGAGGATTTCCCAGTAATTTTGGCAAAATTCTTGCAAATTCTTTAAATTTGTCAAAAAAAGTCGCATTTCCAGTGATGTATTTTTCATCGACACCACATAGTCTCATCGCTCTCCATTTGTAATGATCTTTTGCTAAAAACATCTCACCAATATCATTAAGTTTTAAGTTAAGTTTAATTAGATGTGGATCGAGATGACAATGATAATCGATAATCTTTAAATCTTTGATTTCTTTATATATGACTTTAGAGCTTTGAGCAGTTAAAAATAAATCTTTGTTAAAAAAATTAGTGCTCATTTTTATACTCCACTATATGCATTAAATCCACCATCAACAGGAATAGTAACTCCTGTCACAAACCCACTTGAAGCATCATCTACTAGATATAAAAGTGTACCAATTAAATCTTCGTTCACCCCAAATCTATTCATTGGAGTATGATTTAATATTTTCTTAGTTCTTTCAGTTGGTGTACCATCTTTGTTCCAAAGAAGAGCTTGGTTTTGTTTTGTTGAGAAAAATCCAGGAGCAATTCCATTTACTCTAATCTTACATGGAGCAAAATGCACAGCTAACCAACTTGTAAAATTAGATAGACCAGCTTTAGCTGCAGAATATGCTGGAATCTTGGTTAGAGGACGATATGCATTCATTGAAGAAATGTTTATGATATTTCCTCCTGTTTCTACCATATCTTGCGCAAATACTTGTGTAACTAAAAAGGCAGTTGTGATATTCAAATTGAATACAAACTCTAATCCATCTTGAGTGAGATCAAAGAAACTTTGTCCTTTAAAGTCTTTTAAATTAGGAAGTTGAGTTTCATTATCAGTTGTGGCTTTTGGATTATTACCTCCTGCACCATTGATAATAATATTTACTTTCCCTAGTTTTTTATTAACTATCTTTTTAGCTTCAATTAAAGAATTTTTATCTAAACAATCAACTTCTACAGCAATCGATCCGTGTCCTATCTCCTTTGCTTTTGCTTTTGCACTTTCAATATTTCTATCAAGCAAGGCAACTTTGGCACCACATAATGCAAGAGCATGAGCAAAACTAGACATTAAGACGCCTCCTGCTCCTGTGACAATCACTACTTTATTTGTTAAATCAATTTTAAAAGGTAATTTCATAACGTTCTCCTCAAATAAATTATTTTTTATATATTTTCTCATAAGCTTCAAATAAGCCGTTAATGTAAGCACATCCGAGTGCTCTATCATATAACCCATATCCTGGTTTTCCATCTTCTCCAAAGATGTTTCTTCCATGATCTGGTCTAACATATCCTTCAAATGAGTTTTTAACAAGCACTTCAACAACACGTGCCATATCAATGCTTCCATCTTTAGATAGATGTCCTGATTCATAAAATGAATTATCATTTCCAACCCGTTTGATATTTCTTAAATGTAAGAAATGAAGTCGTTTTTGTTTTGAATATTTATCAGCCA
>CAZJPX010000075.1:0-3680 GCA_964548325.1 uncultured Staphylococcaceae bacterium | reverse complement strand
CTCCGAAAAAGTATGTTTGAAAAAACCGAATTATAAGGTTTGAAAACACCGAAAATGATTGCTTTATAGCAACTACGGTATTATAGAAATAAAGATTGCAAGTGAAGAAAATGTAGCAAAAGGCATCAAATCTTTAAATAAATTTGAAACAAAGATAAAAAGTAATGGATATAAAACACCTTCATTTAAAATGCTATTAACAAGTCATGGTGCTGCATACAAAACAAAAGATGGTGTTTTTGTTGTACCAATCAATTTACTTAAAAACTAAATAATAGTAATCAATTATTTCTCTATTTAAGGCTGTGTTTTCTTTAAATACTCTGCAAAACAACAATATTTTTTAAAAATCTTTATTTTAATATTAAGATTTATGACTAATTTCTTTCTGGTGGAGATGCGGAGAATCGAACTCCGTTCCATACTTAGCCCCACTTAGACTACTACAGTTTAGTAGAATTTTTAAATTCGTGACTTTATTAATATCTACTAATTTGAGCCACTAGATTATAAATTTCGATAAGGCATATAATCGTCAACCTTATTATATCTTCTTGTTGATGACAGAATATTTGATATCAGAAGATGAATACCAATATCCCGCTTGCTGCTATTAATTAAGCAATAGCGTATGCAAGTCTATTTTCTCTGTTGCCAGATATTGTTTGTTAGTCTTTAACGAGACAAATCGACTGCAATCCAAGCCAAACTAAATATGTCGAAACCTTTACATCCCCAGTACCCATATTTTATATTTTTATCTCCATATTTCAATATGAATGAATGATTATATCGCTTGTATTTCAAAAAAGTTGAAATAAACAAAACGAAATTTTAAATTAGCACTAAAAAAATAAGACAATTTTTCAACAAATTATGTGTTTTGTTTCTCTCATAAAAATAATTCCAATAAAATATAAATGTAAAAAGTATTTATGGTGAAGGTAAATGGAGCCTGATAGTTTAGTTAAATATGTACGCGAGATGAAAAAAGGAAATTTAGAAGCATTTAATCCTTTTTATGAGGAGACTAAGAAACAAATCTTCTATAACATTTTGGCGTTAACCAAATCTCACGAGATAAGTGAAGATCTACTTCATGATACCTATGTAAAATTCTTAAAAGACATCAAAAACATTGACGAAGAAAAATCAATACTCGGATTCCTTATGGTCATATCACGAAACCTAACACTAGATTATTTAAAAAGAAGCAAGAAAGTTAGTTATGTTGATGATACATCTATATTCAATGTAGAACATGAATATGATAAATATGAAGATAGTACACTCTTAAATAAAATTAAAACAATATTAAACGATAAGGAATTTGAAATATTTGTACTACATGCTTTAGATGATTTAACTTTTAAAGAAATTGCTAAATTGAAAAAGAAACCACTTGGAACAATCATATGGAGCTATAACAACTCAATTAAGAAAATTCAAAAAGAGGTGAGTTATGAAGAAGATAGATGAAAGCAAAATTATCGATTTAGTTAAAGAAGAACAATCACATTATGAGATCAAACTTAACAGTGATGAGATTTTAACAAACTATAAGATAGATAGATATAAAACTCAATCAAAGGAAAGTAAAAAGAAAGTTTCTCGTAAATTGCTTGGGATTGGAATTGGCTCTTTAGCTACCGCTGCATTAGCTGCTACTATAATTGGTTTGGTGGTTGTAAACAACAATAAAAGCAACATAAATGGTGGTGACGATAATCCTACATTTGTTAGTCCAGATTCTTCAAATATTTTAACAAATGAATTACTAACATTTGCTAGTTTTAATTCTTCATCATCTAATACTACAACCAACCTAAATTTATTTAAAAAATCGTTAAATAGCGTGAATAATGATAAAAAGAATGCTAATGGTGATAGTGCTATAGATGAAGATACTTTAAAAGATGCTGTTAGTGCATATGATGAAATATATGGAAACATAGAAAATCTATTTTCTTATTTTGATGAGGTATCAACTACTCATTATCAAGAAACTTTTACATATGAGAATAATACATATTTATATAGAACAGATTTTATATTAGATGGTTCTGTTATATCTTCTTTATACTACAACGATTTAACTACATATGAACAAAAAGATGAAACTATAAATTCTTTAGATGCTTTATATCATCTAGATAATACTTACTACTACGCATATATCATTCAAGAGATTGAAGTAGATAAGGACGAAACAGATGATGAAACAAGCATTATATTTGTTGGAAATAATGAATTCTTTAGAGTGAGCAAAGAAATAGAAAGTGAACGTCTTGAATCTGAAGAATCATATACATATGCTATATATGAAAATGAACAAGATGCATATAGGGATGAGGATGAGATATATAAAATTGAATACTCAATTGATACTGAAAACAATAAAGAAGAAATAGAGTTATCAATCGATGATTATCGAAATGGTTCAAGAAGTGAACATGAATATAAAAACATCACTAAGATCAGTGATATAGAATATTCTTTCTTTATTGAATATGAATCAAATGGAAATGGCCGCGTTCAATTTTCTGGATACATCACACTTGTAATTAATGATGATGGATCTAGAACATATACCTACGGAACAATATCTACAACTATTTCATAAAATTTTTCCAATAAATTAAATGCTCTTTTCGTATTTATGGTATAAGAAAGGAAAAAGGTAAATTTTATGAAAAAGAAATTATTATTATTAACATCAATCTTTGGATTAGCAGGAGGATTATTCTTAAATAGTTGTACTACAAATACTAATACTAATTCAGATAACTCTTTGCTATCATCTTCAAGTCTTATGTCGTTACAAGCAGTCACTGGTATGAAGCTATTAAGTAATGCTTCAGTTGCAACAGCATCAACTTCATCACTTGTTTCAACTCTAGCTATGACAGATGAAGAAATATCAACTCTTGAGCAATTGTTACCTCAACTTGATATGATTTTAGAAAACGATGGAGCATTCTCTAGTACAGTAGAATCAGGTTCATTTCCTATCGGAAACAGCACTTATGAAACGAAAGAAACTTATACTTTCAAAGATAATAATCTAGAAAATAAGAGCTATGTAATCTACTTTAATGAAACAGCATCTCGCACTGAAGAAGAAAGAGATGGTTGGGAAGTAGAAACCACTACTTATATTAGATATGATGGAGTTGCTACATTAGATGGAACTACATTCTATCCATTCGTCTCTTTATATGAAGAAGAAATAGAAGGTAATGAATCTGAAGAACAGCGTACATTTAGAATCAATATTAGTGATGGCACATACGTTACAGTTGAACAATCCGTTGAAAACGAAGGGAATGAAAATGAAGTAGAGTTTGAATATAAACTAGTTGAAAACTATCGTACAGTTTTAGAGTATTCAATTGAAATTGAAACCGATGGTTATAAAGATGATATTGAATATGAAATAAACGGAACAGAATATGAAATTAGCAAATTAGCTAATTCAAATATCTACGTAGTCAAAGTTAAACAAAACGGACGCTATGACAATGAAGTTGCTAGATTTGAAAAAGTAGTTGATGCAAACGGTAACACTTCATTCGTCTATGTTGCATAAGAAAAATTAAAATACCAAAAATTAAAAAGTGATATTTTTGAAAAAATCTCACAAAATCAATCTAATTTGTTAAATTCCTAAAATAATATAC
>CAZJPX010000074.1:0-3682 GCA_964548325.1 uncultured Staphylococcaceae bacterium | reverse complement strand
ATTACAATATATATTCCATATTCACTAAAAATACGATTAAACCAAGTTTCTGTGACTTCAAGTGTTATGGTGTAAGATGAAGTTTCTCCTTCTATTGGATATTCAAAAACTAAAGTATATGTACCTTCAGAAGTGAAGATATAATCATTATATGTAGCAGCCTGTGTAACACCATTTTCTAAAGGAATAGTAGATTCATCTTTATATATTCCTAAAGTGAGATTAGAGTCTGTATAAACAATATCGGTTCTGTTTCCGTATATATCATAATAGTAGAACGAGAAATTAGTATTTAATCCTAAAGCTTCATTTATATAATATGAATTTTTATTTGCATCAACATTAAGTCCATCTACATATGTTTTTGCTGATACAGTGATCGCTAATGAGAGAGTATATGTACCTGTAGAATTAACATATGAGAAATTAAGTGTATATGTTCCAACTCCATCAAATATGTAACCGACATATTCACTTGCTGGTTTTGCAGTTTCAATTACTTCTCCATTAAATACAATTTCTAAAGTTAAATTTATATCTGTATAATCTACTGTTATTGAATTACTATTTGAATCATAGAAAACAAAAGAGAAACTAGATATATCTAAAATATTTCCATCATAATATGTAGTTTTATCAGCTGTTACATCTAACCCTTCTCTTAATAAACCATCTTCAGCTTCAACATTAACTCCATATTCTGATTCCCCAAAGGCAACATTTGCCCATTCAGGATAATCAACAAACGGATTTCTGTTTCCTTGCACAGCATTGTATATAAGATTGTTCCTATGGATTTCAAAATCATTGACCGGATCTTCTTCATTCCATTCAAGAAGGTCATCTAATACGCCATATGTCGCAGGGGATGTTTGAGTATCCACAGTATTGATTGTTGAAGTAGAATCATTGGTATTTGAATAACTACTACTATTAACTAGAGCTAATGCTGGTTGGTTGGTGTCAACATCTACAAAATTATGATATCTTGTGGCCATGTAGAAGAGGGCTCTTGCAATATCACCTTTATCTTCATCACGAGGTTCATAAACAGTTATACCATCTTCATTTACGCCTCTATATCCAGTTACATCACCGGTGATACTATCAGTTATCTCAGTAGCGGTTGATTTATCAGCAACATTTCCATATAGATAATTGTTATGACCGCTTTGATTGTTTCTTGCTTCACCCATTCTTAGATTATGCATATCAGTTCCGGCATATGGTTTCTCATCATCATCACTTGAATATTCATATAAATATTTAAAACCACGTGATTTAGGCCACATGTGCTCTCTATTAAAATATGTTCCAATGGATGTAGAAGAGGTTAGATAATAATCCTCAGTATACAATGGATCAATCCATATATCACTTAGACTCCAAGATTGAGATGATATCTCATCTTCAGTTAAAGGAGATTGCGTATAATCTCTATCAATTAGTTTGAAATAATACCAATTACTTCTCCGTGCATCATTATAGCTAACTTGTGTGTGTCCATCAGATATTATATCTTGTAATTGATCTAATAAATCATCACCCTTAGCACCAGTTTCTAAATCAGAATAATATTCCTTAATTTCATCATCTGTCCAATCTCTAAAAATACCTAAACTACTATCAAAATTTAAAGAAGAATTGTTAGTTGATGAAGATTCTTTTATATCTGTTTTGAGAATAGTTTGCTCTGTTAAATTTGTTTTTGAAATTGATGAAACATTACCTAAAGCAAAAGATGAAATAATAAATGGTAATGTAGTTAATAATGCGAACTTCATAAATCTATTATCTAACATTTATTTAATATATTAAAGTAAAAAAATTCGCTGATTTTTATAAAAATATCTTATAGAACTAAATTAATTTTTAAATTTTTATACAAAAGGTAATTAACCAAAAACCTATATTTTTTGCTTATAAAATTGTAAAATTAATATATGGATTGGTTCTTAATTTCCTTTGTAATTATCTGGTTTATTGTACTTATTTTAAGTTTAGCTGTTTTTGTTCGTAGATCAATAAAGAAAAGACAACCTCCAAAAGATAGAATTATAAAAAAACCTACACCAAATAAAGTTATTCAACCTCTTCTTGCTAAAAATATCGATGGGGAATATTACGTCTATAACAATATTAAATTTAAGTATAATAACGAGCTTGTTGAAATAGATTATGTAGTTATAAATCGCTATGGAATTTTTGTTATTAATACAAAAGATGTAAATGGAATTGTAATAGGAAAAAATGATTCATATAATTGGCATTTAAAAAATGATTGGAGCTCACAGATAATGAGCAATCCAGTTATTCAAAACAGAATCCAAATGGAAAAATTATCAAGAGCATTAGATATTGATAAATCATATTTTCATAACATTGTTGTTTTCTTAAAAGGAGCAGATATTTCACACGCTGATTCTAAATATGTTTGTAGTGCAAAGAATCTTAAAAGCAAACTCACTTTAGAAAAAGAATGTTTTACCAAAGAAAAGATTCTAAAAATCAAAGAACAATTTGATAACTTTTATAATCAAAACAATGTTTTAAAAGAGGAATTAACGCAGTCTCTATTGGAGACTTAAATAAAACTTAATCTTTAATTTAACTTGTTAAATATATATAATATTTTTCACTTGGGGCTTTAGCTCAGCTGGGAGAGCGCTTCCATGGCATGGAAGAGGTCGCCGGTTCGATCCCGGTAAGCTCCACCAATAAAATTTTAAGTTTGAAATTACTATATAAATATAAATATAAATTTAACTTTAAATAAGGGAACTTACCGATGAGTAATTTAACCAAATTAATAATCTGTTTGGTTGTTGGAATAATAGCTATTATTCTCCTAAATATATTTTTTGTTAAAAGATATAGAGCTTATAAAATAGGAGCATTAGGTGAAAAACATGTAAAGAAACTACTTGATAGGAACTTATCTGGAAAGAGGTATGTATATAACAACTTAATGTTTAAATTTAATGGCAATGTATCTCAAATTGATCATGTTGTTATAAATAAATATGGAATCTTTGTAATTGAAACAAAACATTGGAGTGGCACTGTCTTTGGTAAAGATGATGATCAAGTTTGGACGTTAGTTAAAAGAGGTGGCAAAAAGAAAAAAGTAATGGGCAATCCTGTTACACAAAACGAAATCCATGTAAGAAAACTAGCAGAGATTTTAATGGTTGATAGATTCTACTTTCGTAATATGGTCGTCTTCTTAAAAAATACCAATACTCAATTTATAAACTCTAGCTATGTATATAAAACAAATACTTTTCTTAACTACTTAAAAACAGATAAAAAATATTTCTCTGGTAGAGATCTAAAGGACTTTGATGATAGATTAAAAGCATATTTGTCAGAACATGGCATTTCTCAAAAAGAATTTAATAAGCACTATAGATGATGAAAAAAGACAAACTTGTATTATTAAAGCAATTGATGCTTTTGATTAACTGATGTCTAAATATTTAAACTAAATAGAAATAAACTAATCATTTGCATGTAATCCTTTTATTAGACTAATATGTTTAATAAAAGGAATTTTTATTTTTAATAAATTTTAGATAGCCGCCAAATGGCCAGATGAAAATCGTCCAAACTCGGTAATGAAAATGCGCCAAACTCCTTAATGATTTGTATAATAAATGTACAAACAGAGGATTTATTGGAT
>CAZJPX010000073.1:0-3695 GCA_964548325.1 uncultured Staphylococcaceae bacterium | reverse complement strand
GGCACATTATTTCTGATTTGTATTATGGAAAAAGAACAATAAAGGCAAGTTAAAAAGCTGTGTAGATTAACAAACTAAATTCCATTTGTCCTATGAGTTAAGAATTATGTCTATTTTAAAGAACAAGAAGAAACATTGCATCTTGTTCCATCCAAAGAACTACATATTCTTAGACTAATTTTCGTATATTCTTTATAAACTTAATTTACTATTTTAATTATTGCTTTTGACACCAGTAGAATATAAACAACTGATCTTGAATGAGTTAATATGATTTATTGATGTCTAACTTTTAGATCTCACTGCTATTATTATTTTTCTATACAGCAAAAAACAAATTTATCTTTTATAATAAGGAAGAGCAATAGTTTTTAAAATTGATTTGTTATAGTAAATTCCAAAATTTGATTATTTTGTATCTACCTTATTAAATTTCAATTTCAAAATCAAAGTCTCCATTTTCAATATGTTTTGCATGTGAAACTATAATAAAGATATGATTTTTTCTAAATTCTTTTATAAGCGAAAAACATTTTGTAGAACTAGAATCAATGTGTGAGAAAGTTTCATCAAATATTACTAGTTCTTTATTAGACATTAGAGATCGTAAAACTAATATCTTTTGTGTTTCTCCAGAGGAAACATTGCACTTTTCAGGATCAATTTGATAATCATCAGGTAAAAATAAATCTATTTTTTCTTTTAGAAATAAATATTGTTGTTCATCATTAGAAAAGGATCCGAACATTGTAATATTTTCTTTAACGCTTCCATAGAAAAGTCCTGCATTTTCAATGTTTAAGCAATAAGAAATATTTTTATAATTTAGTTTCTCTAATGGTGTTTTGTTGTATAAGATTTGTCCAGAATCATATGGAAGCATACCAACAATCATCTTTAGTAAAGTGCTTTTCCCACTACCATTTTCACCATTTAAAAAATAAACATTACCTTTTTGAAAAATATATGAAAAATTATCTATTATTTTTTTGTCATTAAAATATTTATATAAGTTTTTAATATTAATTGAATTGTAAAAAAACTTCTCTTTTAAAGTATTCTGTAAGATTGTTTTATTTTTAAGTACGTTTTCATTTCTAAAATTGCGTGTCAAATTAATATTATGAAGATGATTACCTAGTTGCTTAAATGGTTCACTAATGTTTATGCAAAAATAAAGTATCATAAATAAAATAGATAAGGAGAGAGAATTAAAACAAAAATATATTATAAAAAGTGTTGTTATTTCTCTTAGTATAGAAAAACAATAATTAAATCCTTGTATGAACAATAAATTAAAATCACTATTTTCCTTTGCTTTGGAGTATTCTTTTAAACAATTATTTATTTTTAACTGCTCAAACTCTTTTTCTCCAGAAAGCAAGTATTCACAAACATTTAGTGATTGATTTAATGCGTCATTCAATTTCATTTGATATGCATTTGAGTTTTCTAATAATTTTGTGTTTTTCTTCGAAAAAAATAACAAAAAAATTACTGATGCAATAAAGAAACAAAGGGATATAAGACCTATAACATAATTTAGTATAAATAAATAAATGGTTCCAATAAAAAGAAAGGTCATGTCATAAATTATGTTATATAATTCCTCATAATAATTTTCTATTATACATTCAATTTCATTAACTAAAATATTCATATGATTATCGATATCTTCATCATCTCTAAAGAAGAAACTTTCATCACCAAATATATTCTTGTTTAGGTTAAAATGTAAATCGTGCCTTATTAAATAAGAACAAAAAGCACTCATTCTCAAACGAACATAATATAATAAATATGAAACCACCAAAACTGATAAGCAAAAAATTATTAGTATTGAGGATAAATCTAGAGATTTTTCAGCAACCGACACGATAGCTTGAATTGTTATTATTTCACCAAAAAATAAAATAGATGAGAAAAAACTAACAAGTAAAGCAAGAAATATATATTTATTGCTTTTTGTATTTAAATTTTTCATAAATTGCTTTGTAACCTCCCTTTTTAGTACATAATGAAATTGTCTTATCTTCTATATAAATTATCCCAGAAAACATTTTCATAAGTTGAATATCAAAATCATGTGTGACATAAAGCAACGTATTAGATGAATTTAACATAAAGGTTATTATATTCAAGTAACTTTCTTTATCTACATTTGAGAATGCTTCATCTAAAAGGAAAATATTTTTCTTATGTAAAATTTCTCTAACAATTATCGTTTTTTGTGCTTCACCAGATGATACGGTTTTTGCGTTTTGATATAAAAATTTTTCCGCATCTATAATATTCATCATTTTAAAACTTGAAATTATGTCCTTTTGTTCAATACTATCATTCAACGTAACATTATCTAATATATTTCCATCAAATAATCCTGTTTTTTCATTTATAAACGACACTCTTTTTTTATAGTATGAATTTTCTATTAAATTAACAAATAAATGCTTAAGAAATGTTGTTTTACCAGATCCATTTGATCCAATAATCATATATTTTCCACCCTCGTCTAACTTAAAAATAAATGGTTCCAAAATTACTTTATCAGAGTAATTTATTGTTTCGCCACATTCTATAACAATGTCATTATTCTCAATTATGCAATTTATTTTTGATGTTGTTACTTTGTTTATTTGTTCATAAAATGTTGTTTTTAAGGTTTTAACGCCTTTAATATTTTGAATGTTTTCACTCAAAACAATAAGCGGTTGACTCAACAAAGATGACATTATAATAAATATTGATAGTTGTCCAGGAGTAATAAGTAAATGGTAGAAAAGCAAAGCACCTATAACTATAATAGAAAATTTTTGTAAAAAATAAGTTACAGCATTTAAAGTTTGATAAAAACAATATTTTTTTTCTAACAATAATGTTGTTTTGTCGTGTTCTTCTGTTGTTTCATAGTATCTTTTTAAAAATTTTTGCTCGGCATTTAATTGTTTAATAATTGATAGATTTTCAAAAAAATTTCTTGAAACAGAAACCAATTTCATATTTTGTTTTCCTCTCTCCGCAACTAATTTAGAAATCTTATTACCAATAATTAAATTTTGTACATAACATATAATCATAAAACTAAAAGATATTAAACCAATTATCCAAGAAGAAAAGAAAATGTAAATGTATGCACATATATAAGTACAAACAGAAGTTGTTATATTTATTTTTGAAACGAAATCCATTTTTATAATTTTTTCAATGTCATAAGTAGATTTAGCTAAAAAATTTTGTTCTGCTCCAACAATTGATTCATAAGTTATAGCTTTTAATAATTTTTGATTTAACAATAATCGTAAACGACCTTTTGCTTTAGCTAAAACATAAGGATAAAGAAAGCGACAAATAAGACCAATAATAGTTAATGTTCCAAATATATATAACAACAATTCATTTTCATTTTCTTCAAAAAAAGAATCGATTAATGTCTGCTCAAATATATATGTAAATATGCTCACAGACGCAGAAAACAAAGCAAATATAATTAGAAATTTACTAAAGTAACTTTTATTCATATATAACTCCAATTTCAGTCAACATCTTTTCATCATCAACACTTAACTCATATAATTTGTTATGATTTGAAAAGGATAAACTCAAAATGTAGGAAAGGGAGTGCGAATTTTTTTAAAAAGTATTTTTGAAATTTTAATTCCTTTATTTGTAAACCATTGTAAGTAATTATCTAATAA
>CAZJPX010000072.1:0-3935 GCA_964548325.1 uncultured Staphylococcaceae bacterium | reverse complement strand
TTGCTGCATTTTGTTCAGCTTCTTTCTTTGATTTTCCTTTTCCTTTTCCAAGCACTATACCATTATATAACACTTCGACATAAAAGGTCTTGTCATGCGATGGACCTTCTTCTTTAACAGTCTTATATGACACAGACTCTCGATACTCTCCTTGAACTGCTTCTTGAAGAAGTGATTTATAATCTTTTGTTTTGCTAGGATCATAATTGATAATATCATCTTTAAAGATGTTGGTTATAAATTCAATTACATAATCTAATCCTTGATCTAAATAGATTGCCCCTAGCACTGCCTCAAAGATATCTTCAAGAATTGATTTGTTGTTGATAGCGTCCTCATAACTTAAAGAATGGCCACATCTTATAAATTTATCAAATCCTAATTCTTTTGCTTTTTTAGCTAAAGTTTTTGATTGGACGAGTGATGCTTTAGCTTTTGTTAAATCGCCTTCTCTAAGGTATTGATAATGCTTATATAGCAAGCTTGCAATAACAAAACCTAAAAGAGCATCTCCAATAAATTCTAACCTCTCATAATCATTAAATGAATATGTCGAATCAGCATTAAAAGATGAATGAGTGAACGCTCTTTCATATAATTCTTTATCATTAGGTTTGATCTTAAATTTTTTAAAAAACTCGTTTATATCTTTCATCAATTATAAAGATTCCTTTATTTTTTTAATGAGATCTTTACTAGCAAGGTTATATGCCATATTTAAAGCGGAGGTGAATCCTTTAAAATCACTATTTCCATGTGCTTTGATAACAATGCCGTTGATTCCAAGAAGCATCGCTCCTCCAACTCCTTTATAATCCATTCTCTCTTTTAATTCCTTAACACCTTTCTTAGTGAATAAATATCCAATTCTAGTGAATATACTTTTCTTGAATGCATCTTTTAATAAGGCAGCCATAACCTTACATGCACCTTCAGAAGATTTTAAGAAGATGTTTCCACTGAATCCATCAGCGACTAAAACATCTATTTCTCCAAATAATGGATCTCTTGCTTCTACATTACCTACAAAATTAAGGGTCTTATCTTCTTTTAATAATTGATATGTATTCTTTCTTAATTCATCACCTTTTTCTTCTTCTGTTCCAATATTTAAAAGAGCAACTTTTGGTGCTTCAACATTGAATACGAGTTTATAATAGAGCGATCCCATGATGGCAAATTGATGAAGTTCGGTAGCTGTATTTAAAGTATTAGCTCCTAAATCAATTGCTACAAATTTCTTTCCTTTTTTATAAGTTGGAAATGGAGTAATAAGGCCAGGTCTAGTTACCTTTTCAAGGCGCTTTAATTTTAAAGTAGCAAGAGTTAAAGTAGCAGCTGTCGATCCAGCTGTCACCAACCCATCAGCATTCAATTCTAAGTATAAGTCGATAGCTTTATAGATAGATGATTCCTTATCTTTCATGGCATCCATTGGATCGACATCCATCTTTAAAACCGATCTAGCAGGTAAAATATTAATGTTTGAAAATCCTTGAATTTGGGTAAGTTCTGCAGGATTTCCAACACAAAAGAAAGTGATTTTTGGATTTTCTTTTGCAAAAACTTTAACTGCTTCTACAGTCACTTTAGCTCCATTATCTCCGCCCATCATATCAATAATTAATTTCATAAACTCTTATTGCTCCTTTATTTAAAAAGCCCTTCAAGAGAAGAGCTAAATTTTTTATATAAATTATTCTACACCAATTAAGAACGAATAAACAGGTTGATTTCCAATTCTTAAATCGATATCAAGATCGGGGTATGTCTTACTTAAGAAGTTTTCAATTGCTGACTTTTCACGTCTGCTGACATCCTTTCCAACAAATATGATAATAACGGAACTATCTTCATCAACAAGTGATTCAACAATCTTTTTAAAGGCATCAACTTTATGTTTAAAACTACCAACAATCTCTTTAGATTCTTTAATTGCTAAGAAATCTTTTTCTTTTATTTTAATATCGTTAAATACGGAATCTTTACTTGCATAGGTGACACTACCAGATTTAATTTGTCCAAGAGCTTCACTCATCGATTCAATGTTTTCTTCTTTTGAAAGAACGTTATTAAAGTTTATTGCAGCAGCAATTCCTTGAGGAATAGTTTTGGTTTCAATAACTGTTATGTCGCATTCACCTTTTAAACTATCTTTTGCTTGATTAGCAGAAAGAATAATGTTTGAGTTATTTGGCAAAATAAATATATGTTTAGCATTGATTTTTCTAATAAGTTCAACAAAATCTCCAGTAGAAGGGTTCATGGTTTGTCCACCATTTACAATATATTTAACTCCAGAATCATTAAAGTATTTATCAATTCCTTCTCCATTTGATGTAGCAATAATTGCAAACTCTTCTTCTTTTACAGGCGCAGGAGTACCACTGATTGAGGTGGTGGCTGAACTATGGTTAACTTTAGCAGCAGCTGATTTGCTTTTTTCATCTTTTCCTGCTTCAGTTAATAATATTTCATGGTGTTGTTCGGTCATGTTTTCACATTTCATCTTAGTGAACTCACCATATGTTTGAGCATAGTTGAAGATGACCCCAGGCTTTAATGTATGGACATGAACTTTGACTAAATCTTCATTTTGAATGACAACAAGTGAGTTGCCATGACTTTCAAGGAATTGAGTGAAACGATCTAAAATGAATGCTCTTTTTTCTCCTTGTGCTGTCCCTCCAAGTCTTAAGATGAACTCCGTACAATATCCAAATTCAACATCATGATCTTCTGCGATAACTTGCGCTTCACCACTTGCTGCAGATAGTTCAGAGGCATCTTTTCTTTTAACAGGTTTATTAAGTAGAGCTGACCTCATACCTTCTAAGATGTAGCAAAGTCCAGCTCCGCCACTATCGACAACTCCAACCTCTTTTAAAACAGGTAAAAGATTAGGTGTTCTTTTTAATGATTCACGTGCTTCGTTAACAATTATTTCAAATCCTTGTTCGATGCTCATTGAAGAGCTGACAGAATTTGATAATTTTTCACTTGCTTCTCTAATGACTGTTAAGATTGTTCCTTCAACTGGATTTTTTACAACACGATACGCATAATTTTTTCCTTCAGTGAATGCTTCAGCAAGTCCTAAGGCATCGATTTGATCTTTTTCTTTTAATCCTTTTGAAAATCCAGTAAATATTTGGGAAGTGATCGTACCTGAGTTTCCTCTACCTCCATTGAAAAGTCCATATGCAAACTGTTTTGCAATGACTGAGATGTTGGTAGTTGTCTCATTTTCAATCATCTTAATTCCATTAGCAAGAGTTAAATTCATATTGATTCCAGTGTCTCCATCTGGAATTGGAAAGACATTTAACGAGTCAACTTCCGGGTAATGATTGTATAAATTATTTGAACCAGATATGAACATCTGCTTCAATTTTGCACCATTTATTGTTCTCATAAATTAATTTCATTCCTTTTATTAAAGATCTAACAAATCTTCAACGTATACATTCACAATATTTAAAAAATCTAAGCCATATCTTTTCTTTACTTCATATCGTATACGTTTAACTACTTCATTGATAACTTCAACGATTCTTATTCCATATGCAACAATTAAATGAATTTCAACATCATACTTGTTGCCAACAACTTTATTGACAATTATTCCTTCAGAATAATTTTCCTCTTTTAAAATAACTAATTTATTCTTTTTGCTTTTGATGTGTGTCACTCCGACCACACCATAAACTCGAGAGATGATCTCTCCAATTAGTTTTGTTAATTCGACTTTATCTAGATTGATATTTTTTACATCAATTTTATTTTTCTTTTCCATAAGCTTTTCGCCTACATCCATAATTATATCATACCTACATAAATTTATGCATATATACTTTCTTTTAAAAATGTCATTTTATTTAAAAAAGAGCCCAGCAACTTCCTATTCTCTCGCTTTACGATACCTTCGGCACTAC
>CAZJPX010000071.1:0-3940 GCA_964548325.1 uncultured Staphylococcaceae bacterium | reverse complement strand
GAAGTATTAGATAAATATAAAGAAGAATCATCTATCTCTTTTGCTAACCCATCTTCTCTTCATAAACTCGGTATGCAAAATGAATTTAATCTATTTAGAATAGAAAAAGATATTTTAAATTTATTTAAAATATCTCCATCTGAATATGAGGTAATATTCACTAGCGGAGCAACCGAATCTAATAATTTAGGGATACTTGGTTATGTAAGAGCTAATAAAAATAGAGGCAACCATCTAATAACAACCAAAATAGAACACGAATCTGTTTTAAATGTATTTAAACAACTTGAATTAGAAGGATTTAACGTCACTTATTTAGATGTAACCAAAGATGGAATAATCGACTTAAATACATTTAAAACAGAAATTTCAAAAAATACTATTCTTGTATCTATCATGGGTATCAATAATGAGGTAGGAAATATATTAAACATAGATGAGATATCTAAGGTAGTGAAGGAATATCCAAAAGTTGTATTTCATTCTGATCTTGTTCAAATGGTTGGTAAATATGATGTTAAATATGACTCACTTGATATGTTCACAGTCTCATCTCATAAAATACATGGCATAAAAGGAATAGGAATACTTGTTAAAAAGAAAAAGGTGAAACTTACTCCAATTATCTATGGTGGAGGTCAACAAAAAAACATCAGAAGCGGAACAATCGATTATCCAAGTATCTCTTCTTTTTATGTTGCATTAAAACATACAATAAATAATAAAGATAAAAATCTAAAACATGTACAACAGATACATACATATTTATATAACGAATTAAAAATGTTAGATGAAATAGAATTAAATTCTCTGCCTAATTGGTCAAATTACATCATCTCATTCTCACTTAAATATAAACTAGCTAGTGTACTCATAGAATCATTATCTAATAAGAATATATACGTAAATGGAGTTAGTGCATGTAACTCAAAAAAGGATGAACCATCTTATGTACTTGAAGCATTTAATAAAGATAAATATCTATGTAAAAATCCAATAAGAATATCTCTATCAGAATTTAATACATTAGATGAAGCAAAGATATTTATAAAAGAACTTAAATCATCTTTAAAAGATATAAAGAGGTCTAAATAAAATATGAACTTTGATACGATCATTATTAGATTTGGTGAGTTGACAACTAAAGGTAAAAATAGAAAAGACTTTGTAAATAAATTAGCGCATTCTATTTCTAGACACCTAGTTGAACATAATAACTCCTATAAAATGAAAATTGAATATGACCATATTTACTTGAATTTATCTAAAAAAAATATGGAAATTGTGGAGATTTTAAAAAATATTCAAGGTTTATACTCTTTTTCTTTAGCTTTAAAAATAACAGATTTATCTCTTGAAAGTCTTCAAGAAATAGCACTTAATGAAATAGCTAAAGAAAAAGCATCAACTTTTAAAGTTAAGACAAGACGTCTAAATAAGAACTATCCATTAAATAGTGATCAAATAAATAGAAAGCTAGCAACTCATATCTTAAAAAATACAACTTTAAAAGTTGATGTCCATAGACCTGATATTTTAGTTAGTTTAGAAATAAAAGATGATCATGCATATCTATTTTTTGAAACCATAAAAGGACTTGGAGGATATCCAGAAGGATCTTTAGGTAGTGCACTTATGATGTTATCTGGCGGCATCGATTCTCCTGTTGCTAGTTATCTACTTTTAAAAAGAGGAATCGAACTGAAATTTATTCATTTTGCATCCCCACCATATACTAATACTGGAGTAATACAAAAAATAGAAGATATCTTATCTATACTTTCTTCATATCAAAGAAGAATAGAGTTATATATAGTTCCTTTTACCAAGATTCAAGAAAAAATATATGAGGTTAGTGAAAAAGGATATCATGTAACAATCATGCGAAGAATGATGTATAGAATAGCTAGTATTGTAGCTAATAAACATAAGATCTTGTCTATAGCAAATGGCGAATCTGTAGGTCAAGTTGCATCACAAACAATAGCATCAATTAATGTAATAAATAAAGTAGTAGATCTACCTATCTTTAGACCTCTTATCACTTATGATAAACATGAGATTATAAACATTGCTAAAAATATTGGTACATACGAAATATCTATTAGACCTTATGAAGATTGTTGTACGATTTTTCCTATTATCGAACCTAAAACTACACCAAAAGAAAGTATATGTTTAAGCATTGAAAACAAAGCAGATTTTGATGTTTTGATTAAAGAGGCTGTTGATAATATAGAAATAAAAATTTTTAAAAAATAATTTGATTTTGCTTTGTTTTCAATGAAAAAGACCACAATTTGTGGTCTTTTTTTAAGAGACTTTATTAAATTTATAAAGGTTATTTAATTTTTTCTAGTTTTCTTCTTCTTATTAAAACAAGGATCAATAAGGCAATTGCAAGAAGTAAAACAAACCCACCAAGAGAAGTAATGATTATTAACCAAGTTAAATCAGAATCAGTTGATGTGTTATCAGATGGATCACTTGGATCTGAAGGATCACTAGGATCACTTGGATCTGATGTGGATGAATTTAAAGTATAACCACAGACACATGAAGTTGATCCATCTTCATCAGTTGTTAGACTATGCGAGGTTTCTTCTAGATGTGTTCCACATAAATAATCGCAAACATACCAGTGTGAGTCTTCATCATATTCAAAGACATATGTATTAACATGATTTCGTATTGTAACAATGATTGTTTCTACTTGTCTACTAATGGTTTTTGATGAACCACTAATTGATGTTAATGTTGCTGTTACATAATATGTTGATCCTGCTTCAGTAGGGAATTCATAGTAAGTCGTTCCATTATGTGTATATGTGAATTCAATACTGTAATCAGATGAAGTTGGAATATAATCTTCTACATCATCACTACATGGAACAATAATCGAAGCAGGGAATTCAGCATCTAAAGGTGTTGTACTTAAACTATAGACAGCATATGGGAAATTGGAATCATAATCTGTATCTCCATAAGCACCTTCAACTTGAGATAAATCAAGTATTTCAAATTGTGCACTGCTATCATTTGCATCTTTTAGATAATTTGACCAAGTTAAATTTGAATCAGTGTAAGCAGATTCACTTAGATATCCTCCAGTCAAATAAAGGTTTGAGGATGAGAGATAAAATCTTCCATCAATATATCCTCCATACACATAGCAAGTTGATGAATATAAACCGACGCTAACACTATAAGAACTTGTATTGTTTACTATTTTCCCACCATACATTGTAAATGTAGAATTGATTACAGTTAAACCATCACCATAATAGTTATAGTTTGCATTATAGTTATGTGCAATAGTTCCTCCATACATCGTGAAATTAGCAGAATTTTCAAGGAGCAGACCACCTCCATAAGTAATAGTGACAGGTCTTGAATAACCTCCCATAATCACACCACTATCATAGGTATAAGAGTTATTATCTCTACCTGTTACTGTGTTTTCTACTAGACCTTCTTGACAATCATAAAGATAGAGGGTTCCACCATCTACATTAATAGTAGCTCCATCGTTGTTGTTACCATCTAATACTTTTCCATGTAAACAAAGATAAACTGTGGCCGATGAAGATATGGTAATATTTGTCGAGAGCTTCATGTTTACCGCTAAATAAAGGTAGGTAGTACCAGATGTATAAGTTGGTCTAAAACCATCAAACATAGTAGAAAATTCTATATTGTCATGATCTGTATGTGATTGTTGAGGTATAACAACATATGGGAAATTGCTATATTCATTTGTAATTAAAGATGTATAACCGGAATAAACAAGGTAGTAAATTCCTTCATTACGAGTGATGCTTGCATTATATTGAAATGCATCTGCACCATAATATCCACCTTGTATTATCGCATTAGATGTATTTTCAGTATAAAATTCACCATTATAAAATCCGCCAGTTATAGTTAATGTGCCAGATGT
>CAZJPX010000070.1:0-3944 GCA_964548325.1 uncultured Staphylococcaceae bacterium | reverse complement strand
TATGTTAGAGAAGAGTATGAAAAAGAAAAATTTAAAAAAGCAAGTCAGGATGTTAGAAAAGGATTTACAAGAGCTGAAAGACTTATCGCTCTCACTCATCCTATAATGAATGTCTCGATGTATATTTCAATGTCGCTCATTATCGGATTTGGATCATACATCATATTAAATAATTTGGATGCAGGAGTTAGTGGATTATCTGTTGGGCAAATGTCTTCACTTATCACATATGGTGCTCAAATATTATCATCGCTCATGATGCTATCGATGGTGTTCTTCACAATTTCATTTTCAATCGCATCAATTCGAAGAGTATATGAAGTGCTTATTGAAGAACCTACTATCAAATCGAAAGAAAATGCAAAAACAGACATTAAAGATGGTTCGATTATATTTAAAAATGTTAACTTCAAATATAAGGAATCAGCTAAAAAATATGCCTTAAGCAACATCAATTTAGAAATTAAATCTGGTCAGATGATTGGAATTGTTGGAGGAACAGGATCTTCTAAATCAACTCTGGTCAATTTAATTTCAAGATTTTACGACACGACTACTGGAGAAGTTATAGTAGGAGGAGTAAATGTTAAAGACTACGATATAGTTGCTTTAAGAAATGCAGTATCAATGGTACTTCAAAAGAACGTCTTATTTTCTGGAACTATTGCTGAAAATCTAAGATGGGGAAACAAAAATGCAACCGATGCTCAAATTGCTGCAGCATGTAAAATCGCTCAATGTGATACGTTTATCAAAGATAAAGAAAATGGATATTATGGAGAAGTTCTACAAGGAGGTAGCAATTTCTCTGGAGGTCAAAAACAAAGACTATGTATCGCACGTGCAATCTTAAAAAATCCAAAGATTTTAATTCTTGATGATTCAACTAGTGCTGTTGATACAAAAACTGATGCATTCATTAGACAAGGTTTAAGAGAGACCTTGCCTAATGTTACAAAAATCATCATCGCTCAAAGATTCTCTTCTGTTCAAGATGCAGACAAGATTATCGTCATGGACAATGGTGAAATAACCGGAATTGGAACTCATGAACAACTATTAAAATCAAATAGGATTTATCAAGAAATATATGAAATTCAAAATCGTGTCGGAGGAGGTAATCAAAATGGCAAATAAGCAAACAAAAAAGAAATTCCCTCTAAAACGCATTATTTTTGATTATTTTTCATCACATAAACTTGCGATGTTCTTTTCTGTTATCTGCACATTGCTAGTTGCTGTAGGAAACATCGCTGCTCCCCTTGTCTTACAAGAGGTCACATCAACTCTAGCCGAAGCAATCGCTTCATCTACCACCTCATTTAATGAAACATGGCCAGAAGTATTTACGTTTATCATAATTCTTATTAGTTGTTATGGAGTTTCGACATTAGCTTCGGTTTGTTATTCTCAAATCAATGCTGTCACTGGTCAAATATATCTAGATGAATTAAGACAAAAAATATTTGCTCATATGGAAGATCTTCCAATTAGATATTTTGATACACATGATAAAGGTGATATCATGTCGATTTTCACTAACGATGTCGACACCATTCGTGAATTCATCATCTCATCTATTCCTACCATCATCATGTGTTTTGTGACATTCATATCTGTTATTGTCATCATGTCCATATCATCTCTTTGGTTATTAATGATTGTTATTGTAGCTGCAATAGTTATGGTTTTTGCCTCTAAAATTATCGGAGGTAACTCATCTAAAAATTTCATCTCTCAACAAAAATATATCGGTAAACAAGAAGGATATATTGAAGAGATGATGAATGGATTAAAAGTTATTAAATCATTCAACCATGAAGAAGAGAGTAAAGAAAAATATGCTGGTATCTTACAAGAACTTCAAGATGTCTCAACAACTGCTAATAGTTATGCTAATGTCTTAATGCCAATTCTTGGAAATATAGGAAACATCACTTACATCCTTGTTGCAGTAGTTGGAACACTTCTTTGTATCTATGGATTACAAAATTTATCTTTTGTTCCTCAAGATGGCTCTTTGCTTTATACATTAGATACATCTACTTGGATTGGAATTATTGTCTCATTCCTTCCAATGGTTAGACAATTTACAAACGCTGTCTCACAAATGGCTGGTCAAATAAATACCATCGCTCTTGCTGTTGGAGGAAGCTCAAGAATTTATGAGATACTAGATGAAGAAATAGAATACGATGATGGATACGTCAAATTATGTAGAGCAAAAAAAGATAAAGCTGGAAATATTGTCGAAGTAGAAGATAAAAAAGAGATGACATTATGGGCTTGGAAACATCCTCATAGTGCTGATGGATCGATCACTTATACTCCAGTTAGAGGAGATATCAGAATGTTTGATGTCGACTTTGGATATGAAGAGAATCAAATTGTTTTACATAACATCACCTTATATGCTCATCCAGGTCAAAAGATTGCTTTCGTTGGAGCAACCGGAGCTGGAAAAACAACCATCACCAATCTATTGAATAGATTCTATGATATTGCTGATGGAAAGATTAGATATGATGGAATTAACATCAACAAGATATCTAAGAAACATCTAAGAAGATCACTTGGTATGGTCTTACAAGATACCAACCTATTCACTGGTACCATAATGGATAACATCAGGTTTGGTAGATTAAATGCTACTGATAAAGAATGTATAGAAGCTGCAAAACTAGCTAACGCTGATGGCTTCATCACTAGACTTCCTGAAGGCTATAACACGATGTTAACAAATGATGGAAGCAATCTATCTCAAGGTCAAAGGCAGTTGTTATCAATTGCTCGAGCTGCAGTCAATGATGCTCCAGTATTAGTTCTTGATGAAGCAACATCCTCTATTGATACAAGAACCGAATCCCTTGTCACAGTTGGTTTAGATAACCTCATGAAAGGAAGAACCGTCTTTGTGATCGCTCATAGATTATCAACCATTCAAAACTCTAACGTCATCATGGTCTTAGATCATGGCCGAATCATCGAAAGAGGAAGCCATGAAGAGCTCATTGCGAATAAGGGAATGTATTATCAACTATACACTGGTGCCTTCGAGTTAGAATAACATTAGACATAAATGTCTAATACTCTTTAACTATTGATTTATGAAATAAAATATTTAAAATTATTTTATATGAACAAAAAAAGAACTATATTGGTAGCAGATGGTGATAAAACCTTTGTTTCGCAAGTAAAAACTTTTTTTGAAGATCAATATAAAGTAATAAGCGTCTTAGATGCCCAAGGAGCAATCGATCAAGTCATTAAATCTAATATTGATATTTTGTTATTAGATTTAATACTAGAAGATAAAAATGGGATGTATGCGATTGAAACGATAAGAAGTTTTAATAACGACATCCCAATTATTGTCTGTTCTCAAAGAGCAAATGTCGAAAACATCGTGATGGCTCTAAATACTGGTGCTAACGATTACATGGTTAAACCATTAAACATATACGAACTTGAAGCACGCATTAAAAACCAATTTAGATATTTAAAAACTCATGATCTACATATCTTAACCAATGGCCCTTTGACATTAGATTTTGATGCTAAGACGATCTATGTAAATGGAGTTGAAGTACGTCTAACAAACTTTGAATATAAGATCGTATGTCTATTATCTTTAAATATTGGAAAGACATTATCTCACGAATACATCATCAATTATGTATGGGGACCTCAAGGCCAAGATCCAAACGGTTTAAGAGTATTTATGGCTGGTATTAGAAAGAAATTGACACGAGATGAAAAAAGCTCAAATCTTATTAGAACTGATATCGGAAGAGGGTATCGAATGAACCAAATCGATTGATGAAATCTACAATTATTTATTGTCTTAGGGTTAGATTATATATATAATAACATAGCGTCTTTTTAAAGCTTTATGGGCCTTTAGCTCAGCTGGTTAGAGCGCACCCCTGATAAGGGTGAGGTCG
>CAZJPX010000069.1:0-3961 GCA_964548325.1 uncultured Staphylococcaceae bacterium | reverse complement strand
GATGGGAATATAAAATTGAATACTTCTACCCACCTTTCTTTAAGAACAATTTTACAAAATCTCTACAACAATTGTTAGATACAAATGGAATAGATGGATGGGAACTAGTTAGTACCTTACCAGGTGCCATTTTCCAAAGTAGAACCATTACTCTTGTTTTTAAGCGACTGATCCAAGAAAATTGACTCTTTCTTTGACAAGATAAAAAAATTTAAAAACATTTAAAAATTTGATTTTTTTGAAAAATATGCCGTATTTGCACCATTTTTATTGAAATAAATGAGTTTTTAGGCATTTTTCATACATTATTTTTTCAAAAAAATCGTGCAAGCGTAAAAAAATATTTGCATCATTGATAGTTCTATTATATAATCAAGTGTCTTTTATGCGTACGCGTATACGCGTGCACGTGGTAAGATTGTCGTAAATTTATAGGTAGGAGAAGAGGCGAACTACTTCAATATGACTACCAAACATTTTAAAGGAGATTATGAAAAATGGCAAAAAGAGTCGCAAAAGTTGTTAAACTAGAACTCCCAGGTGGGGATGCAAAACCTGGTCCAAAACTTGCTAGTAGTGGCGTTGTGATGCCTAAGTTTTGTACCGAGTTTAATGCAAAGACTGCTGATAGAAGGGGAGAGATCGTTCCTGTTATTATCACAGCTTATGAAGATAAGACCTTCTCAATGGAGATTAAGACATCTCCTGTCACAGGGTTATTATTAAAAGCTGCTGGCATTGAAAAAGGTAGTAGCAACCAAAGACAAATAGTTGGTAAGGTTACTAAAGCTCAAATTAAGCAAATTGCTGAATACAAGATGCCTGATTTAAATGCTAATGATATCGAAGCAGCGATGAGAACAATCGAAGGTACCGCTAAGAATATGGGTATCGAGGTTGTTGATTAATAGGAGGGCAAAAAGTTATGAAAAAACACGGAAAAAAATATAAAGCAGCCCTCGAACTTGTCGATAAGAAAAAAGTTTATTCAATTGAAGAGGGAATTGAACTTGTTAAAAAGACATCTATCACCAAGTTTGATTCTTCAGTTGGTATCTCATTTCATCTAAACATCGATACAAGAAAAGCTGATCAATTAGTTAGAGGAACAGTCGTCTTACCAAATGGAAATGGAAAAACTATAAGAGTACTCGCTCTTACTTCAAATAAAGCAGATGATGCAAAGAAAGCTGGTGCTGACTTTGCAGGAGGTAAAGAATTACTCGATAAAATCATAAATGAGAAATGGTTTGATTTCGATGTGATTTGTGCAACTCCAGATATGATGGGAGAGATTGGTAAAGCTGGTAAAGTTTTAGGTCCAAAAGGACTTATGCCAAACCCAAAAACTGGAACAGTTGGACCAGATATCGCTAAGATGGTTAGCGAATTAAAAGCTGGTAAAATCGAATACCGTGCTGATAAAGCAGGTAATATCAATGTGAGTGTTGGTAAGGTATCTTTTGATAGTAAAAAACTTGAAGAGAATATCCGCACCATCATCTCAACAATTATTAAAGTGAGACCTCAAACCGTTAAAGGTCAATACATCTTATCTTGTGGTCTATCTTCTACGATGGGACCAGGAGTTAAGATCGATTATTTAGGTTAATCGTTACTTAGTTAAAATAGGCTCAATATACCAAAGACAGTAACGGATTTATTAATTAGCAGTGTTGATAGATCTTAATCATGTTACCGAGGTAATTAGTATAAATTCCTCAATGTATATTGCCTACGTTATATAAAAGGAGGAAACAGATGAACAAAACAGTTCTAAAACAAAAAGAGAATGTAGTTAAGACTGTTAAAGATCTCGTATCTTCTTCTAATGCAGTGGTGATATGTGATTATCGCGGATTAACTGTTAAAGAGTTATCTGATCTTAGGAGATCTCTTAAAGAAAAAGGATCTAAGATCAATGTGTACAAGAATACACTCGTCGATAGAGCAATCGGAGACACACTTGAAGGAATAAGAGAATACTTAACAGGACCTAACATCTACATCTTTTGTAATGATGTGACCGATGGTAGTTTAAAAATACTTTCCAAGTTTTCTAAACGTAATGAAGTATTCACTATCAAAGGAGGCGTAGTTGATGGGAAGGTAGTCGATGCAACATACATCAAAACACTTGCTAACCTACCATCTAAAGAAGGACTTGTCTCAATGCTACTTAGCGTATTACAAGCCCCAATGAGAAATCTTGCATACTCATTATCACAAGTTGCAGGTCAAAAACAGTCATAGATATACATAGGAGGATTAATAAATTATGGCAAAAATTACACATGCAGATATCATCGCAGCCGTTAAAGAGATGACAGTCGTCGAATTAAATGATTTAGTAAAAGCAATCGAAGAAGAATTTGGAGTGACAGCAGCAGCTGTTGTTGCAGCAGGAGCAGCTCCTGCTGAAGAAGAATCAGCAGCCAAAGGACCAACTGAAGTCACCTTAACTTTAAAAGCAGTTGGACCAAACAAAGTTCAAGTCATCAAAGCTGTTCAAGCAATCACTGGTTTATCCTTGATGGATGCTAAAAAACTTTGTGACAGTGCTCCTCAACCTGTTAAAGAAAACATCTCTCCAGTTGAAGCTGAAGAGCATAAGAAAGCTCTTGTCGAAGCTGGTGCTGAAGTCGAAGTTAAATAAGAATTTATATTTTGAACTCTCTACTTTTAAATGTAGAGATTTCTTTTTTTATATACATTTAAGAGATTATAAATTTGAACCATTATTTTATTCATAACAAGGATCAAGTTGTTAAATATTACTATATAGATGTAGTGATAGATAGATTACGTTTTGAACTTAAAACTGCTAATAATGTGTTCTCATATCATCGATTAGATGAAGGAAGTAGAATCCTAATTGAAACTATCAAAGAATTAAATTTAAAAGAAACTATCCTCGATTTAGGGTGTGGGTATGGAGTTATCGGTATCGCACTTAAGTTAACAAACAAGAACTACAATGTCACATGTAGTGATATCAATCCGATATGTTGTGAGTTAACTTCAACCAATATCGATACCTTGAAGTTAAACATCGATGTAATTGAATCAGATGGATTTATAAATATAGATAAGACATTTGATACAATCGTGTTTAATCCTCCAATTGCTATAGGAAAAGAGAGGATCTATGCAATATATAAAGACGCCCTAAATCATTTAAATGAAAATGGATGCATGTATCTAGTGATAAGAAAAAATAAAGGTGCCCTCTCTCATATGAGTTATCTATCTACTATATCGAATAAGGTAGATATTATCCAAAAGAAGAAAGGGTACCACGTTCTTATCGTATATAAGTGAGCACTTATAGAAGGAGTATCAATGGAAAAGTATAAAAATTATCCAATAATGAACAATGGTCGTATTAATTTTTCTAAAATTAGTGGACATCTTGAACCTCCAAACTTAATAGAGATTCAAACAAATTCTTATCGTAATTTCATTGAAGAAGGTATAAAAGAAGCCTTATCCGAAGCCTTTCCAATTTCAAACCCTACCAAAACAATTACCGTAGAGTATGTAAAACATGAACTTGGAACTGCTGAAACTATCCCAACTGAATGTAAACAAAGAAATCTAACATATGCAGTACCTTTAACTGTCACACTTAGACTTCATGATACCGCCACCGGTCAAGTAAACATCACTGATAGTGATGTATATATGGGTTCAATCCCACTTATGACTGAATCTGGCACATTTATTTTTAATGGATCTGAGAAAGTTATCGTCTCACAAATTGTTAGATCTCCTGGTGCATACTTAAGTAAAACCTTTGATAACCATGTCGCTGATTATGTATATAACGCAGATCTAATTCCAGCTCGCGGTACTTGGCTCGAATTTGAAAGCGACACCAAAGGTTTACTTTGGGTTAGAATCGATCGTCAAAGAAAGATACCAGCTTCAGTTATCTTAAAAGCTTTAGGATTCGATGAAG
>CAZJPX010000068.1:0-4009 GCA_964548325.1 uncultured Staphylococcaceae bacterium | reverse complement strand
GATAATTTGCTTACTTTTTAAAAACTATTTGGTTTTTGCATTGTTTTTTACTAAAACAATGCTTTATATCTTTTCTATTGATAATATTGCGTAATCAGAACCTAGTTCTTCAACAGTTATATTAACATCTAATGATGCACCGTTATTTAATTTTCCACTGTTGTTATATGTATTGTTTTGTTTATATGTTTCTAAATTAAATACATCTTCTTCATAGAAAAGATCATCTGCTGTCCAAGGAGTAAATCTATTTAAAAAAGAACCTCCTCCAATTTTAGATGAAATCATTGTAAGTTGATCAAATCCAGTTACACTATAAGATGGAGTATTATATGAACCAATTGTTAAATAATCATAACTATCGTAGTTGCTATATACAAAATTATAACTTCCATACCAACTATCGATTAATCTACTATCAGAATGTAATACTTTAACTCCTGTCGTATTTGGCATTAGTCCATAACCATAATTATAAGTTACATCAAGTTCATTTAATCCATCTGGGGTATATAATTCAAAAATAATATATTCGTCAAATACTGTATCGTGATATTCATTTGTGACAAACAAAGGAGTATCTTTTGTTATAGTCACATATACTTCATCTTCTTCTATACTAGATTCATCATAGACGATTGGATCGACCCATCCAAGTGAAGCCTTACTCCAAGTATTATGATCGCCGACATTACAATCTTGCATATCTAATATTCCAAGTGGAGCTCTAGAATAACCATCTCCATCATAATAATCATTTAATCCTAATAAATGACCTGTTTCATGGATATAGGTATGAGTGTCATATCCATTTGCTCTATTAACTGAATATAAGAAATCAAATGAAGCCCAAGCAAATTTATTGAAATCAGGTTGATCTGATCCACTTGTTGTGACAGTATTACCATAATCATAATAAACATACGCCCAAAAGATATTTTCACAATCATCTAGGTTAGAATTATTGGAATTATTAGGTGCAGAATAAATAAACCATACACTATCTATTTCTCCATCGCCATCATTATCATACTTATTAAAATCATAGCCATTAGATTCATAAGACGCTATGACTTCTCTAAAGATGGAGTAATTCTTATCTTCATTGTATGAAGAAGGTTTATTTATCAACTCGGTTGCTGTAAGTGAACTAGTATAAACTTCACCAATATCAAAAGATAAATTTAATTTTCCATTTGATGATTCATAGAAAAATGAAGAAACACTTTCCCAATATCCAGTATCATCTACTCCATCACCATTAAAAACAGCATCAAGTCTATTTACTACTTCGGTGTCAGTTAACTGATATTGATTAGAAAAACTATAATCGGTGAAATTAATAGGTACGACTAAGACATTTGTTTCACTACCTTCAGTCACAGATGGTATGCCTCCAAAATCAGCTAATTGATTTAGTTCTTGATATGATAATGATGCATCGATATCTGTTGTTTCAGTAAGAAAAGTTTTCATCTCTTCTTCATTGTTATATACATTTACAGTGATAGATGTAGATACATAATTATTATAAGAATCTGTTTCAATAATTATGTTAGTTGAACCAAATTTGAGGCCGCTCACTCGCATATTATCAATGCTTGCTATACTTTCATCTTCGACATAAATATTTATACTTGTCACATCAGCATTTTGAGGAGAAAAAGAATATGTGATAGATGTAGAATCGCTTCCAACAATTAAATTTAAATTACTAACATTTGGGATAATACTTTCTAACAAGATAACACTTGTAGTAGATACAACACATGTTGCTGATATAGATAGATTTTGTCCATAATATGCTGTAATGGTAGTTGAACCATCAACATTTAAAGCAGAAACTAATCCATCATCTGATATAGTTACAACACTTGTATCAGAAGATTGAATGACACAACTTGAAAAATCTAAAAGGTTGTTGTTGTTATCATATATTTCAAGTTGAAATGTTTCTAATCCTTTTAGTGAATATGAACTAAAGTTAAAAGATAATGACGTTACAGTTTCATCATTATTTGCTGGATTATTTAAAGTACAACTACTTAATAGTAGAGGTATACAACACCCAAACAAGTATTGAAAAAATTTCTGTTTCTTATTTTTCATGACAAATAAAATTCTACCTTTAATTAGAAGATTGTCAAACTTAAAAAAGGTCGTTTAGTGCTATATTTTACATACGTTTTTATTATTCAACGTTTGATGTTTTTCCGTTGTAGTGGAAGAAACTCATTTTAAATTTCTTACCATCTAATCGATATTCAATTATTTTAAATACTAGATTAGTTGTTAGCGTTAATATTAAATAAATAATAGCAACAAGGATATATGTAGCCATATATTTATATCCTACTGTAGCTACCATGATTGATTGATAATATAGTTCAGTTACACCAATAACATTTAAAACACTGCTATCTTTGATATTGACAATTAATTCACTACCAATTGTTGGTATAGCATTTCTTAATGCTTGAGGTAGAACAACAAGAAATAATGATTGAAAATATGATAGACCAAGAGCCCTTGCTCCTTCATTTTGTCCACTATCGACCCCATTAAGTCCGGATCTTACAATCTCACACATATAAGCAGCATTATTTAATGTGATAACAACAAGACCTGCAAATAACCATCCATTAAATACATCAAGTCCTGGTAAAATTGAGTTCCAATTTACTCCAAGCATTTGACAACCATATTTAAAAAGAAGCGCTTGAACCATCATCGGTGTACCTCTAATGACAGTAGAATATGCAGAACATATTGTTGTTATTGTTCCTTTCCACCAAGACTTATATCCTAAATTTTTTCCAATACCTAAAAAAATTCCAATCATTAATCCACCTGCTGTTCCAACTATTGCAAGAATAAGTGTAGAAACTGTACCTTTTAAATAGAAATCCCAATACTTTTGGATTAACGATCCAATATCACTGAACATATGTTTATATATCCTCTTATTAATTTATTAATTTTTATAAAACGTTCTAATTATTCTTAACTTGCTGCTTCAGAAGCCTCATATCTAGCAAGTGCTTCAGACATTAATTGTTCTCTTTCTTCTTGAGATATTTCATCTAATACTGAATTTAATTCTTCAACTAATTCTGTATTTCCTTTTTTAACTGCGATGGAAACTCCAAGTTCAGCATATAGATCTCCAAGAATTGTTTGTTCGATATGAATGATTCCTAGATCACTGAAAGCACTAACAAGTGATTGAGCAACTGGATATTCTGCAGTGAATGCAAATGCCGAACCATTACTAACATCTGTTGCACATGCAGCAAATGTTAAAACGGCATTACCGTGCTCTGCTCCAAATTGTTCTTTTAATACATCTATGGCATCGTCTTGTACTGTACCAATCTGAGAGATAATTACTTGACCATTTAATAATGTAGACAAAACATCACTACCAACTGTTTGTCCTTCATATTCATCTGCATATGTTTTCTTTGTGACTAAAACTAGTTCACTTCTATAGTATTCATCTGAAAAATCCATTGTTTCTTTTCTTTCTTCAGTTTCTGTCATACCAGCTAAAATAACATTAATAGAGTTATTTTGAAGATTAGGTACTAAAGATTCCCATGTGCATCTTATAATTGTCACTGGTTTATTTAATTTTTCTCCAAGAATTTTTGCGATTTGAACATCATAGCCATCAGTATAAATTGATGCATTTGAAACCGATAATGTATACTCATTTTCAGTTGTCTCAGCCCAACTAAATGGTGGATATTCACAATCCATTCCAATGATTAACTCATCATTAGATAATTCATTACTACATCCAAAAAGAGATGAGGCAAGTACGCCCAAGGTTACGCCCATTAACAAAATTGATTTTTTCATATTTTTTATTTTTTCCTTTCAAGATCGAACCTTATATTTCTCCTTTTCTATTCGATCTCGCAATAAGTATCGAGCATTCAATATTTTTGTCAAATATTTTTTTATTAAAGAGTTCTATACAAATTATAAAATTCAAAATTTGAAA
>CAZJPX010000067.1:0-4093 GCA_964548325.1 uncultured Staphylococcaceae bacterium | reverse complement strand
TTTGTTTTGCCTGTTAAGACCTCATTATACATCGTCTCATTGACATCAAAGGTATCGTATATAATCTCAATATTTTTATTAAAATCATCACCAAAATATTCTTTTTTTATTTCTTCTTGATTGATCCATTCTTCATATTGCTCAGTTAAATCTGGATCATCATATCCATTGCTTGGATCGTTTTCATAGATGTAATCTCCAGTATTATATACTCTTAAATATAATGTATCAGAGGTATCTCCACTCCCTCCACAACTCACTAAAGATAGTAAACATATTGGAAATAATATAATTGTTTTAAAGATATTTCTTTTTATTTTTAAATTCATTTATATATACCTCCTAAATTTATTGAAGAGCAAGGTAGATTAATCCACCGACAATTATTGCAAGTACTGTTAAAAATATAGACCAGAAGATAATACGTTTAATATTTTTAATCTTAAGTTGTTCTTTAGTTAAGAATTTTCCAGATATTTTGTCTTTTTGATAATTTTGATAAACAATAACTAGTATTGTAGTGATGATAACAACAAGAAGAATAATGGTGACCAATGCTCTAAGCTCTGGAGGAGCAACTTTCTTCTTAATTGAATTTTGTATGTATGTAGATATTGTTTGTATTTTATTTGCTCCACTTAATAGTCCTGGTCCACTTAAGAAAGCAGTGATTATAAAATCATCTATTGATAAAGAAAAAGAGAGCATAAATCCAGAAAAGACTCCTGGAGCAATTTGAGGAAGTGTGACCTTATATAAAGCTTGTCGAGGTGAACATCCAAGATCTAGCGCTGCTTCATATAAAGATGGATCCATTTGTTGAAGTTTAGGTTTAACATTTAAATAGACAAATGGAATCTCTAGTACCATATGTCCAATAAGAATTGTCCAAAAAGAGAAAAGACTCTCTTTAAAGATGTATGTACCAAAGAAAACAAACATGAATGTTAAGCTTAATGCGATGACAATCTCAGCATTCGCAATCGATATTTGATTAACATTATCGATAGCATTTCTTACTCTTTTTTTGGCATAGAACGCACCAACTGCTCCTAATGTCCCAACAATTGTTGAGCAAAAAGCAGAGATAACTCCTATTATAAGAGTATTCCCAACAGCAATCATAATCTCTTCATTTTGAAATAATCTTGTATATAGATCTAATGAAAAACCTGTCCATAAACCAACACTATCAGCAGTTGTAAAAGAAAAGATAACTAAAACAAATATTGGAACATACATCAATAACAAAATAAAAAATACATATGCATTAGATATTATCTTCTTTACCATCTGCTATTCTCCCTTTTTTCATTTGTTTTTTCAGAGAAATTATTCGAGATTAGCATAGTTATGCCAACAAATAGTAGCATAATAAGAGATAAGAAGCTTCCATAATTCCACTGTGAGTTATTGAAATTTAGATATATTAAATTACCAAATAAAATTACTTGCCCTTCAGATAAGACATCTGATATGACATATGATGACATCGTAGGCATAAATACCATGATCGATGCAGATACAACTCCTGGTATAGTTTGAGGGATGATCGATTTAGTGAACACTTGGAATCTATTACATCCTAAATCACGAGCTGCATCGATTTGATCTTTATCTAGTTTTAGCATCACATTATATAAAGGTAAGATAACAAATGGTAGATAGTTATACACTAGACCTATCATCGTAGCAAGATATGGATGATTGCCACCATCTAAATTAATCCAATTTAAGACATCTCGAGTTGCCCATGTTCTTAAAACGAAGTTGATCCACATCGGCATAACAAAAAGCATTACAATAACTCCGTTTGAATTTATTTTGCTTTTAGCTAAGATATATGCAATTGGATATCCAATTAGAAGACATATAACTGTATTACCAATTGCAAATAACAAAGATAATATTAAAACATTTATTTTATTGGTAGATGTGAAAAAATCTATGACGGCATCTAAAGTGAAATATCCATCCGTATCAGTGAATGCATAAAACACAATAAATACAATTGGTAGTATTACGAATAGAATAATAAATATTATAAAAGGAATTACGAGGTATTTCCTATGAAATCTAATGAACTTCATATTCTGATACCTCTTTTTTTAGACGAAGTTTGATGCATTTGCTTGGTATATGTACACCAACTTTATCATAGAAGTTATAACTGTATGGGGTATTTAATACGAAGTCTTCATCATTATCTGTTCTAACGATTAATCGATAATGATCTCCTTTATATACTAGATCTACTATCTCGCCAACTGCTTGAGCTTCATCTGAATTGATATCATCTACTATTTCAATATCATCTATATCAACTTCAGCTACGACATCAGCATCCTTAAAATCATATTTATGTTTCTTATCTTTAGATATGACATATCCATCTTGATCGATTGTTGATCCTTTTAATAGTTGAGTCACATCACAATCAAAAGGCATCTCATCGATCATTACTTGATTGTTATTATTTATATACGCATCGGTGTAGATATTAGTAGTTAAATCTTTTTCCATGATATGAATCGAATCTGGTTCTATTATTAAACCGACAGTTTTATCCACTTGATATTCTTTAGTAGAGGTAGCAACTAATTCATTTTTACCAATCATGATGGTGTATTCATAGTTCATGCCTTTAAAGATTTTAGTATCGATCTTTCCTTTAATCATACCTTTTTCTTCTTTTGTGATTTGAACATCTTCTGGTCGAATGATTACATCGACTTTTTGATTGATAGGATATTCATCGACACATTCAAAGTTATAATCTAAAAATCTGACTACTTTATCTTTGATTATTGTTCCGTTATAGATATTTGATTCACCGATGAAGTCGGCGACAAATGCATTAGCTGGTTCATCATAGATATCTTTTGGTCGACCAATTTGTTGAATCACTCCATCTTTCATAACAATGATTGTATCAGACATCGTTAAGGCTTCTTCTTGATCATGTGTGACATAAATAAAAGTTATACCAAGTCGCTTATGCATATCTTTAAGTTCTAGTTGCATATCTTTTCTCATTTTTAAATCGAGTGCTCCAAGAGGTTCATCAAGCAAAAGAATCTCAGGTTCATTAACAATAGCTCGAGCTATGGCAACTCTTTGTTGTTGACCTCCAGATAAGGTAGAGATATCTCTTTCTTCAAGACCATCAAGGTCGACAATCTTTAAAGCTCTTGATACTTTTTCATCTATTTCTTCTTTTGTATATTTTCGATAAGTATATGCTTGTTCTTTGGTGTTTTTAATTTTTTCAAGAAGAGCATTTAGTTCATTTAGTTTTTCTTCTTTCTCTTCAGATGTTAAAAACTTATTTCTTTTAGTTACATTGATACTATGTTTTATTTGTTTTAATTTTTTGTTATTTACTTTATATACATTGTTTCCTTGCTTATCTTTAAGTTCGAGAGGAATCTTTTTTAAACGAAGTCCAAATGCTACGTTATCGTATACATCTAAATGTGGGAACAATGCATACTTTTGAAAGACCATGTTGATCGGTCTTTTGTTTGGTGGAAGAAGTGAGATATCTTTTCCATTTAATAAGATTTCACCCTTATTTGGAAAATCAAATCCTCCAATCATTCTTAAGGTAGTCGTCTTTCCACATCCTGATGGACCAAGGAATGTTACAAACTCACCTTTTTTAACATAGAAGCTAACATCATCTACAGCTACTGTCTCATCATCGAATATTCTACTAACATTCTTAAGTTCGATGATATAGTTTTCATTTTTCACTTCACAATAACCCTCCTTAAGATTAGAAGTAAAGTTCTTCTAATGAAAATCAAAAAAAATTATATAGTTATTTCTTCTTAAAATAAAATAAAATTTTTATAAAATTTTCTATTGAAAACCTCATGAAAAAAAATAACTTTTTGAACTAAACTTATTTATTTTTTAAATGACAAAATTAATAGGAGAGTTATTGTTTTGTTTTTATGATGTTAAATGGATTTTAGATACCTCATCTAATTGGTTTTAATGGTACACATCAATCTTCTAATGTATATAATAATTCTTAAAGATTGCTCTCTCACTCAATGAGTATTCAATATGAAGATTAACAATTCTT
>CAZJPX010000066.1:0-4193 GCA_964548325.1 uncultured Staphylococcaceae bacterium | reverse complement strand
ATTGAACAAGGTTTTTAGATAACTCATACGGTATAGTCTCATCTGAAACAGATGTAACAATTAAAGGAGATACCTCTACACTTTGAGCATATAATTTAGATTCTAATTTATATCTCGCCAATAACTTAATAGGTCCATAAAATATTGGGAAATATGCATTATATAAACTTAAACCTTCATCATATGGAGAGATAAGTATCAAACCATTAACATCTCTTTGTGAAGCTAAATATGTAGCAGGACCTGTACCTATACTATATCCCATAACAATGATGTTATCTAAATCTACATTATCTAAAGTAACAGCATAATCATAAGTAGATAAAGCCATACTAAATATAGATTCTTCTGATGGAGACCCATCACTTAGTCCGTATCCTGGATAATCTACTACTAACATGTTATATCCTTGACTATATTCATAATTAAAAGAATTTATAGCACTAGATGAGTCTTGTGCATTTCCATAGAAGAATATAACAAGAGGTGCAACCTCTTCTTTTTCTAAATTATATTTAAACCAGCCAGATAATTTTCCATATTCTCCATCAATTTCTACTTCTTCATATGTAGCATCGTCTTTTAACATTGCATATGTAGCTGAACTAAAATTTGGATAAAAGAAAAATAGTGGTTGGATAAAATATATAACAACACAAGCAATAGTTAAAAATATGACAATTGAACCAAGAATAATTGAAGTTCTAATCAATACTTTTTTAGTTCTTGAACCCATAAAGCATCCTTCTTTATATTTTTCTCATAATTATAAAACAAAGAGGATAAATACGCCAATATGCTAATTTTCACAAAAAGTGGTTCCACTTATTGTAAAAATCTTGTTTTCTACACAATTTTTGATATATTTATTGTATCTAGGAGCAATTATGAAACGTTTAATAGAACAATATTTTCTAAATTGGAAAAACGATCCAGATAAAAAACCATTGGTAGTATATGGAGCACGCCAAGTAGGTAAAACCTACTCTATTGTAGAGTTTGGAAAGGATTACTACGATAGCATGATATATTTTAACTTTGAAGGAAATCATGCTATTAAGCAAATATTTGAAAAAGATCTAAACCCAAAAAGGATAATCGAAGATATTGAGGTATATTTAAATAGGAAAATACAAAAAAATAAAACGCTTTTAGTATTTGACGAAATTCAAGAATCTGAAAGAGCCTTAACATCTTTAAAATATTTTTATGAACAATGTCCAGAATATCATATTATCGCCGCTGGAAGCATGCTTGGTTTAGCTCTAAATAGAGGAGAATTCTCTTTTCCAGTAGGAAAAGTAAATCTAGTTACAATGTATGCATTAAATTTTGAAGAATTCTTAATGGCTTTTGATAAACAAAACTTAATAGATTTAATATATAAATCATTTAAAGATAATAAGCCTATAGAATCATATATCCATGAAGAGATACTTGAATATTATTATAAGTATCTTGTAATTGGAGGTATGCCTGCACCCTTAGATGCATACATACATCATGATGACTTAGATTATGTGAGAATCTCTCAAAACGAAATAATTCGTAACTATGATGGCGATATGATTAAATACACTGATGTAAAAGAGAGTAATAAGATTATTGCTACCTATCAAAGCATACCTAGCCAACTATCAAAAGAAAATAGAAAGTTTCAATATAAACTAATAGGTAGTGGAGCTAGAGCTAGTAGTTATGAAGGATGTATTGAGTGGTTAAAAACAGCTGGATTAATAAATAAATGTAATAAAACAAAAGAAGGATTAATTCCTTTAAAAATACACGAAGACTTATTGTCATATAAGATTTATATGAACGATATAGGATTATTTTTAAATACCTTAAATATTAATCTACACAACATTAAATCAGATATGATATCAAGCAACGCAAAAGGAGCAATCGCTGAAACCTATGTGATGCAACAACTTGTATTTAATGGGTTAGAACCATTTTATTGGGAATCAAATGGAAAAGCTGAAATAGATTTTGTAGTTCAAACAAAAGATAGTGTTATACCAATAGAATGTAAATATGCTACAAATGTTCAATCTAAAAGTTTAGGAATATACACAAGCAAATATAAACCACCATATTCTATTAGAGTATCAACTAAAAACTTTGGTTTTGAAAAAAATATAAAATCTGTTCCTTTATATGCACTATTTTGTTTTAAAGGTGATTGATACTGAACCTCTACCAACAACACCTTCTAATCCAGCTGGATCTATAATCTTTCCAATTCTAGAATATGAATATCTAGTAGAGAAAGTTTCATAAAAAAGAACGATACAATTATCTCCATACAACATCAAATCACCTTTTTCTATGACATTTGGTGAATAAGTATTTGTGGGTAGAGATTTATCCATATAAAAATATTTTTCATGTGCCATATAACCCATATTTAATGTTAACGGCAACATTTTAATAAAAGCTTTAGCTGTCGAATTATCTTCTAACTTAGCTTCATATACTTTATTTTTAATAACAACTTCAATTATCATAAAAACTACAATTTCCTTTCAAATATTTTTTTATTTATATTTTAAATGCGAAGACTTTTATATGTCTCTTTTAAGATATCTGCACTCTTAATTAATTTTAAAACTTCATCATATGAATACTCTAAATCTAATGTTTGAATAACTCCATTACTTCCAACAATTGAAGGTAGAGAAATATACACTCCTTTTATAGATCCATTGAATCCGCTCTTAACGTATGTTGATACAGTTAAAATTGATTTAGTGTTATTTAGTATAGTACCTACAATCTTAGATGTAGCAAGACCTATCGCATAATATGTCGCACCTTTATTTTTAATGATTTCATATGCTGAATTTTTAACCTTATCATGTAGTTGATTTAATATATCTATACCTTTTGAACCTTTAGTTTTAACTAGATATTCTTTTAAAGGAATTTGACCAATGTTAGCAACACTAAATGCACTAACTTCGCTGTCTCCATGCTCACCTATTACATACGAGTGAACATTTCGAGGATCAACTTGGGTAGTTTCGGATATTAAATACCTAAGTCTAGAACTATCTAACACAGTTCCACTACCTATCACTTTAGAAGAACTAATACCAAGTTTCTTATATGTATAATAAGACAAAATATCCACAGGATTTGTAACTACAAGAATAACAGTTTCATCGTTTAGATTAGGTTTAATTTGATCTAATATTGAATCAAATATTTTAATATTTCTTTTTAATAAATCTAAACGTGTCTCACCTTCTTTTTGGGCAACTCCTGCAGTGATGACGACTACACTTGCATTTTTGATATCTTTATAATCTCCAGCTTTAATTAACTTAGGAGATACAAAAGATACTCCATGCATCATATCAAGTGCATCACCTTCAACTTTTTCTTTTATCAAATCGATGATAGCAATCTCATTAACATAATCTTTTTGCATCAATGTGTAAGCGATGGTACTACCTACCATCCCATCACCAATAATTACAACTTTTCTTTTATTCATAATAATAAATCCTCAACAGATAAATTATAAATCAACTAAACAAATGTGTTATTTATAAAACTCTATTATTTTTTTTAAAAAAATGGTTTAAAATTAAATTATTAAAAAGGAGAAAAAATTTATGGGATGGTTTAGTAAAAAGCAAAATGTAAATGAAGAAACAAAAGTTGAAGAAAAAGCAGGCGAAGCACCAAAAGCTACTGGGGATGATGCTGGTGGAACTAAAGTTTATCATGTAAATAAAAGATTACTTGATAAAAAGTGGACTATTAAATTTGCTAAAGGTAAAAAGGTTATTAAAATCTTTAATACCAAAGAAGAAGCAGTCGAATATGCAAATAAACTTGCTGAAAACCAAGGTGGTACAGTCTTAGTACATGCCTCAAAAGGTAAAAATAAAGGCAAGATAATGAAGAGTTAAATGGTTTTAATCAAATAACAAACTCCAATTTATTTACTTAATAAATTAAAAATTTAATTTTTAATAAACGTATAAGATATTTAAATATCTTATACGTTTAAAATTTCATATGTACTTTACTTAATTTAATATCAGAACAAATTTTTAAATGTTCTTTTTTTATTAGAAATATTTTTTTCATATTGCTTTCTTAAATTCTTTTCTTGATAGAACAATTATAAGTGTGATATATTAGTTAGGCTAACGGACCAGTGGTGTAGCGGTTAACAT
>CAZJPX010000065.1:0-4210 GCA_964548325.1 uncultured Staphylococcaceae bacterium | reverse complement strand
ACTCCAGATGAACAATATTTAAATGAAGATGGAACAGCTAATACTTCTGCCCTTGTCGATGCTCACATCGATCTTGGTACAAAAGTACAAGAAGAAGGTTCTGTTCTTCTTAAAAATACAAACGATGCTCTCCCACTTACTTCTACATCACCAAATGTAACAGTATTTGGATATAGGTCAACGGATGAAGATGCAATTTATGGTATGACCATTGGATCTCCTGAAGAAGATAGCCAAAACGTATCTCTTCATACTGCTTTAGTAGAGACAGGATTCAATGTTAATGAAACAGTTTACAATGCATATGAAAGTTTATCCGGTGCAAGTGATGAACATGCAATCGATGATGTTATTTCTGCAGCTGGTACAGATGCATATAATACTTCTATTTCAAACTATAATGATGCAGCAATCATTTTTTTAGGTAGAACATCTCATGAATCCACAGATAAGACATATACATCTACAGGTAATGGCGATTTAGTATTAACATCTAACGAACTAGCTCTCATTGATTATGTAACAGAACTTAATACATTTAATAAAGTGATTGTTCTTATTTCTGCAACAAATGCTTTAGAACTTGAAGATATTGAAAATAATGACAAAGTTGATTCAATTCTTTGGATTGGATCGGTTGGTAACTACGGATTCTATGGGGTTGCTAACATTCTTCTTGGAAATGCAAATCCTTCTGGAAGACTTGTCGATACATTTGCAGTAGATAGTGGATCTGCTCCAAGTATGGCTAACTTTGGTAACTATACATATACCGGAACAAACACAAGCAGTATCGATTCATTAGATTTAGGTTCAACATATGTTGTTCAAAGTGAAGGTATCTATGTTGGTTATAAATATTATGAAACAAGATATGAAGATTCAGTGCTTAACGCAGGTAATGCAAGATCTACTACCGGACAAAGTGGATATTCATCATCTAGCTCTTGGAACTATGAAAATGAAGTTACCTATCCATTTGGATATGGTTTATCTTATACATCATTTACACAAAGATTAGCTGGTGTAACATTTTCTAGTGATGGAAAATATGCAACCGTTGAAGTTACAGTTACAAACACTGGGACAACTGCTGGTAAAGATGTCGTGCAAGTATATGCACAATCTCCATATACCACCTATGATGTTAATAACAACATTGAAAAAGCATCAATCCAATTACTTGGTTATGAAAAAACTGATACCATCGAGCCTAACAGCTATGAAACTGTCGAAGTCACATTAGATCTTCAATATTTAGCATCATATGATTCTAATAATGAAAAAACATACATTATGGAAAATGATGGATCATACTATTTCACACTCGGAGTAAACGATGAAGAAGTAGGTGTACACGCTGCTATTAATAATATTCTTACTAGAAAGGGATATTCCACATCAAATAATCAATATATGACTAATGATGGAAGTTCCTCATTAGTGTATGAATTTAGTTGGAATTATGACACTAATCTTTTTGCAACAAGCAAAAACGGAACTCAAATAGAAAACCAGTTAGAAGATTTTGATTACAACTACTATAATGAAGATTCAATCAGATATCTTTCTCGTAATAATTGGTCAGGCACATGGCCAACAACCTACTCTGGTTTAACAGTTACTAATGAAATGATTAAATATCTTCAAAATAATTACTATGAAGGAACATGGGAAGAAATTAATGTAGATACAGAATTTGGACAAGAAGGAGAATATACATTTCCAGATATGTTTGGTGCTGAATTTGATGATGAAAGATGGGATGATGTCATTAATCAAATTGAATTAATTTCTGCCGTCAGTTTCACTGCTACTGGAAATAGAACATTTTATGAGATGGATGAAATCAAATTCTTAAGTGCTAACTCCTATACTGAAAACGGATCAGTTGGTATTCAAAAGGCATTAGGAGCTCAGTCCGATGAATATGCTCCATGGTATGTCACATCAGATGATGAAAATTATTCCTATCAAGCAAATACATTCTGTTCTTCTGTTGTTCAAGCATCTACTTGGAATAAAGAATTAATAGAAGAAATTGGTGTACTTTGGGGAAATGATGCTTTATTTATAAATATCCCAATGGTTTGGGCACCTGGAATTAACTTGCATCGTGCACCATATAATGGAAGAAATGGAGATTACTACTCTGAAGATCCATTAATCACAGGATATTCAGCACTTAATCTTGCAAAAGGTGCTATTTCAAAAGGTTTAATCACTACTGTAAAGCACTTAGCACTCAACCAACAAGAGACAAACAGAATCGGTGTTTCAACATATATGACTGAACAAGCAGCACGCGAAGGAGAACTAAGAAGTTTCCAAATCGCCCTTGAAGGTGAAGAAGATGAGAATGGAAATACTATAGGAGTTCTTGGAATTATGACAGCTTACAATCGTGTCGGTTGCACATATGCTGGAGGTCACGAAGGCATGATGCAAGCAATTGTTAGGGATGAATGGGGATATAAAGGATATATCACATCTGACTTACTTACTAGCGCATCTACATATATGCCTTATGAAGAATCGATGATGGCTGGTCAAACAAATTTTGATTTAACATCAACTGGTCAAACTATTTGGTATGATGATGATTATTCAACAAGAAGAACATTGAATTCAATTGCTGAAGATATTAAAGATGATGATGTACTTCTTGCTCATATTAAACAAAACATTCATTACTCTTTATATTCATTTGCTCAAACCAATCTTGCTAACTGGATGACATCAACTACTGAAACCGTTTGGGCATGGAACTGGTGGAGAGTTACCTACGTTGGAATTGATGTTGTTGGTGGTCTTCTTGCAGCTTTAGGTGTAGCTGGATATTGCATGTCATTTATTATGATGAGAAATAAAAAAAGCAAAAAAATAATAGAAGATATATCACTACTGATCGAAGAGGAGGACATAAATAATGAAGCCTAAAAAATACGCTATTGAGAGAACACAATATTTTGGTTCTATCTTTATGGCTCTTGCGCTAATCTTGATAGGAATAGCTGAAATGTTTGTAATTCTTTCAAGTAGAGCCTCTACCGTTTATCAACTTACAAATCTATTGACTATCGAAATCTTAACTGAAGTCGCTATTGGTGCACTCATTTTAGTAGTTTGTTTATCATTTATATTGAAGGGTAGAATCTACACAATAATATTTGATATTGTAAGAATTGGCGCAGTTGTAGTAATTTGTTATTGTCTATATAGTATATTGGCTCAAAGAGCCGAACTAATGGGATATGTATGGTTCTCAGATCTTGAAAAGAATAATGAAAACGCTGTTAATGCTCTCAATTTTGGTGTATATTCAGCTGTTTTTTATCTTTTAGGTCTTGTCTTCCTTGGTATCACTTCAGGTTTAGAATACGTCACATCTATACCTCTTAAAAGAACAAAAATTGAGATTAATCAAGAAATTGAAGAGCTTAAACAAGAACTAGAAGCAATAGAAAAAGACCCTCTATAAACTATTTATAATTTTTAAAAACATTGCAAAATCTAAATATTTTGTAAAAAAGCCACTAGAAAAATAGTGGCTTTTTAGTTTTTGGCAAACACTATTTTTTATAGAGTTACCTTTTAGATCTTCATAAATACAGCTACTTTTGAATTATGTATCTTTAGTAATATTTATGGAACTTTACCTTCAACATGAGTATTATCAAAATATGTAGCACGTATTCTTCTGGTAACCACAAAATGTTGTATGCTAACACTTGAAGGGAACTTAGATTTCTTGACAATTTTATCTCTTCTTATTGATTCTAATTCAAACTCTAAAGTATTTTTAAACCGTTCTATTAATTGTTGTCCAATAGTTATCACCATTTTTTATTAGACAACAAAAAAAGAGGATTATTCATCCTCATTTTTTTTGCAAAGATGTTATCTTTGAAAGGGGAATTTATTGTTCTTTTAGGTAATCTTTTAATTGAATTTTCACATTACTCTATTTGCTTTAAAGATAAGTAATAATAGAGTTCTAATATAAGTTAAGCCAATTAAAGGAACAAGAACTTACTAATATAAAACAACAAAAATAGTTTTTTATCAATCCATTTGCTCAAGTTTTTTAATTGATATTTTTTTATATTTTCTTACAAGATGACTTTTCATTCGATATAATCGAAGTTTTCACAAATAAAATATGTAATTTTTAAAATCAAAATAATTTTGACATTGTAAAAATTTATTT
>CAZJPX010000064.1:0-4220 GCA_964548325.1 uncultured Staphylococcaceae bacterium | reverse complement strand
ATCTCGTCTACCCTCAATGTCTTAGGAAATGACTACGTTCAAAGTCTCATCGAAGATTTACCAAGTGTAAGCTCTTCATTTGATATGTTTGTCACATATAATAATGGCTACATTGATACATATACATATGAATTTGCAGTGACTGTAAGTGGTATAACTTTAACATTTACTTATTCATTAGAATTTACGAGTTATAATACTAGTGCATTAGTTGAACCAGACTTAGATGGATTGTATTTATCTAGTACACAAGTAGATAGTGTAGTTGGTTCGCTTCAAACAGATTTAACAAATTATAGAAATCAAATCGTATCAAAATACGAATATGAATTAAATGTAGGTATTGAAAACGCTGATGCTACATATTCTGCTGAAATTAGCGGTACTGCTACTAGAAAAATACAAAATGATATAGTCTATTTTAATAACTACATAGATACTAGCACTAAAGGATATAGCAACATTGAAGACTATGAAAGAAATAGAGTTAATTTGTTAGATGAATCCGTTTATTCATGTTATGAGACAGGATCTCTATGGTGGAAGGAACAATATTATAATGGCTCAACAAATAGAGGAGATGTAGATAGCTACTTCCTTCTTATTGGTACTGATTTATTATCATCTACATATTTATCTGCTGGTCAATATTTAGATAATAAATCTACATACAACTTTGTATTCAATCAATCTGGTGTTAACTACACGTTTAATCTATTTAATACTCATGTTTATCTAAGTGAAGATAGCAACGATGTTAAAGTGATGGGTACATATGATTTATCGACACTAAATATCTCTGAAGCTCAACTTCAATTCGTATACAGTAGTAGTACATTAAGTTCGATTGAAATCACAATGAGTGGATATATTGATACAACAATTGATCAAAAGCTTGAGAACGCAGAATTTGATATTACTTATGTTGTTACTATTCAATCAATATCAGATTATGATATTCCTACTACAACTGATGATATTGATATAACTTAATATCTAGTAGGAGAGTGTTTCATGCCAAAAGGAACTAAATTAATATACGAAGCAAAACTATCATTAATAGGTAGATATGGATTAATTCGTCTTTTCTTATGTGTTGCACTATGTTGGTTAGTTATCCCACTAATTTGTCTTATAGTTATGATTGTTTCTACATCAACATGTAGGTGGTACATATATGAAGATAGAATTGTTCGTGAATCTGGAGTATTTAGTAAACACCAAAGTGTAACTACGCTTCCAGTAGTACTTGCTGCTAGACTCAATCAAACATCAAAAGGACGAATGTTTAATTTTGGAAATATTAATATTGATATACTTGGTGTGAATGATTCATATTCAATGTGGGAAGTTAAAGATCCAGTATATATTAAAAGCATATTCGATAAAATGGTGATGGAAGATAGAAAACATAGCAATATCATAGCTTCTCCACCTCCACAAAATAATAACTATTATTAATACTAATATAATACCTGTCTTTGGAATAAAAATTAAAAATCTTGTGCTATTTGAACGAAATCTTATAATTTCTTAAATAATTGAATTGTTTTCAGTGACAATTAAATTATCAATAAATGTTGGTAAGACAGTTTTAATTTTATCTGGTATATCCCTTTTGTTTGATAACATTAATAATATTATCTTCACAAATTTTTATAATATTAAATGCCTTAACGAAATCGAAAATTTCGTTTGAAACAAATTTGAAATATAAATTTTAGATTTATATTGAGATTTAAATTTTAATTTCGAAGTAATAAAATAATTGCATGAAAAAGATACGATTATTTTTATTATTAATTCTTTATGGATTATCTCTTTCTTTTGTTTCTTGTAATGGATATTTAAAAAAAGAAGTTGTTATTTTACATACTAATGATACACATGGATATTTAGAAGGAGATGATGAATCTATCATTGGTATAGATCAGCTCTCTGCTCTACATTCTTCTATTGAAAATAGCATTTTAGTAGATGCTGGAGATGCTACTCAAGGATTACCATTAGCATCACTTACAAAAGGAAATGATATTATAGATTTAATGAATACTGCTCACTATGATGTTATGGGAGTGGGTAATCATGAATTTGATTTTGGAACAGATAATTTATTAGCAAATGTTGAAGATGCGGATTTTCCAATTCTTGCTGCTAATGTTATGCAAGATGGTGAAGCACTACTTAGTGGAGTAGGTCAAAGTGGTAATGGAGAAAACACTATAATAGAAGTTGATGGAATAAAATTTGGATTTTTCTCAATTGTTACTAAAGATACACAAGATTCAGTTAATCCTGAATTATTAGGTGATGTTGTATTTCTAGATGAAATAGAAACAGCAAAAATCCAGGTTGATTACTTAAAAAGTCAAAATGTTGATTTTATTATTGCTATAACTCATTTAGGTGATGAGACAGGTGGAGCATCAATTACATCAGCTGATTTAGCAAATGCAATGACTGGTGAATATCAAGATACAATCGATGTAATAATAGATGCACATTCACACACTATTATCCAGGATATTGTCAATAGAACTTTAATTGTTCAAGCAAGCTCATATATGCAAGGTGTTGGAATGCTTACATTTACCATCGACCACGATTTTATAGGCATTGGATTTGGCATATTAGATATTGAAGATTTTTCTAATATTGGAAGTGATGAAGCAACAAAAGAAAAATTAGATGAGATTACTTCATCTCAAGATCAGATATTAGATGAAGTTATTGGAAAAGTTGATACTACATTATGGGGAGGATCTATAGGTTCTATTGCAATTGGAAGACTTGTTGAAACAAATCTTGGTGATTTAATTGCAGATGCTTTTGCATATAGTGCATCAAATTATATGAAAAATAATAATATTGATATTCCTCTTGTTGGTGTAGAAAATGCTGGAGGAATTAGAGGTTCTCTCCCTTATGGAGATGTTACCATGAGAGATTTAGTAACTGTGTTACCTTATTCAAATACTTTATATTTGAAAAAAATAACCCCGCAGATCCTATATGAAATGATGGAAATATCATCTTCTTATATTGATGGACAAGATAGCGATACAGGTATGTTATTACAAACTAATAACTTTGGAGGGTTCTTACAAATTAGTGGGTTTGAAGTTACATATGATGCAAGTAAATCATCTAGTGAAGAACATGTTATCTCTATTAAATTAGAGGGCGAAGACGAGATACTAGATAAAAATGATAATGAAACAGAAATCATGCTTGTATCAAATAACTACATCATGTCTGGAGGTAGTTCATATACTACACTTGGTGAACTAGATAAAGTTGTTGAACTAGGAGGAGAATTAGAGGTAGTTTTAGATTACTTAGAAGCATGTATAGATGATGGATCAATTTCTAATTATTCTAGACCTCAAGGAAGAATCATTATGGATGGTGAATATACTCCATCAAATTACTTAGCTAAGATACAAATTGAAAGTGATTCATCGTTAGAAGGCACTAGTTTAACTTTTGTAATAGATGGAACAGATACCCAAACTGCTACAGTCGATTCAAATGGATTCGTAGAATTAGCCGTCAGTGATGGATCACATAGTATACGTTTAGAAAACGGAACAAAAGAAGTTTATGTAGATAATTATATTGGTATTGGACTAATAGTAGATACATATAGATCATGGCCAACCTTAGTAATTTAAGTTGTTGCGTAATTTTTTAAATGTTAATAAGTAGTTCTTAATTTAAAGCAACACATAGATGTAAAGATTAGACAAAAATTAAGAAACCAATTTTAAATAAAAAGTGAAAAGGGTAAGTCTAAAAAGAAATATCAAAACGGAATGTTTGCAGGAGATTGGATAATTCTTAAGGAAAACTATATTGAAACTCTATTTGATAAAATGACCAGTTTTTTTGAGGAATATTGCTCACTATATTTAGGTGAAGATATTGAAGAATCTAAACGGAACTATGATGATTTTTTTAAAACAGCATGTAAACAAATAAAAGAAGACAATGACTTTTAAAAAAGTATCTTTTTGTAACTTCTTTTAATTAACCTTAACGACATTTTATTAGGTTCAATCAATTTGGTAGCTGTTGTATCATATGTTGATGATTATAATTACAGCATAAATTCTTAATATTAAATTAATTTTACATACTAGATTTTTAGGGTAGAATAATCGAAGAAAATTTCAAAACCATTTTTAATATTCGCTAATTTCAAATTCTTTTTACAGCAT
>CAZJPX010000063.1:0-4497 GCA_964548325.1 uncultured Staphylococcaceae bacterium | reverse complement strand
TCTCTTATGTATGTGAAAATTGTAAAGAAGAAATGGATTTCTTCGATCAAAGAATTGAGCCAGGTTTAAAAGACAAACTAAACCATATATTAAAATCTAAATTTGCAAGAGTAACATACACAGAAGGTATCAAAATTTTACAAAAAGCATGCAAAAGTGGTATAAAATTTGAAAATTCTAAAATTGAATGGGGTATGGATCTCCAATCAGAACATGAAAGATATTTAACCGAAAAGCACATAAAAGGCCCAATGTTTCTAACGGATTTCCCAAAAGATATTAAAGCTTTCTATATGAAATTAAATCCAGATAAGAAGACAGTAGCAGCTTGTGATCTCCTCGTCCCACAAGTTGGTGAGATATGTGGAGGATCTCAAAGAGAAGAAAATTATGATCTTCTTTTAAAGAAAATGAAACAAATGGGCAACGATAAAGACCTTGAATGGTATCTAGCCTTAAGAAAATATGGAGGTTGTATTCATTCAGGTTTTGGACTAGGATTTGATAGACTATTGATGTATATAACTGGAATACAAAATATCAGAGACGTTGAACCATATCCAAGGACACCAGGGAGCTTAAAATTCTAATATGAGTAGATATAATAGAGATAATTTATCAAGAGATGGTGAAAATGAATTTATAGAAATTGATGTAGCTGAAAACGCCACACCAGTTAGCGATACACAAACAACAACCACTGACACCATATGGACACCATCAAAAAGAAAAAATAGAAGAAACTTTGTAATCTTTATGATATTTTTGGGGCTAGATATTGCTTTATTAATTTTTATTATTTGGCAGTTAGTTTCTATTTTTTCAAGTTCGAGTTAAATTTTTAGTGTCCCATAAAAATATATAAAAAAACATTGTTCTGATTTTGGTATAAAAAACCTCCTTTAAATCTTTTGCGGATGTATAAATCTAAAATTAATGGCAAAGTAATAGAGCCCAACGCTTGAAAATTTAATTATTCATTTTTTTAAAAAAAGAGCGACCTATTTATTGAATAACTTCATCGTTTAATGCTAAATGTATTATTAAAAATGTCGAAATTAGCGTTCTTTTGTAAAAATGCTGATAAAATTGTTAATAATAAGGAGTTATGTATGAGAAGGAAAAGAAGACTGTTTGTTACATTAATTTGTTCACTTGGTATAGCTGTTTCGTGCTTTAAACAATTATCTGTTGCTAATGAAATGGAATATATTGTTGATAACTATCAACAACTAGTTAACGAAGCAACCGATTTATTTGAAGAATATTATAAACCAATTGAATATTATTCTTCTAACGAAACAGTGACTGAAGATAGTGAACTTTTAACCACTTTATACACTGTAGATTTACAAATTGAATTTGGTGAATCTACTTCATATTGGGTTATCGTCATACATCAACTATACAATGATCTTTCCATAGATGATAAACAAATTCTTGCTAATATAAAAAATGAAACCGTTGAATTTGAGTTGGCCTACGACATCCTTGCTGAAGGAATTGAACCATCTGATAGTGTTTATGATAATTACAACACAATTTTAGACTCAAACTTAAATCTTATTAAGACAAGTACAAAAGGTGCAGCTGTCACCGCAGCTACTGCATTTTCTGTTCTTACATCAATGATTTCTGGTATAAATACAGCATCTTGGATACCTTTTGTTGGTTGGGCTGTAGCTGCTGTTTTAGTTGTTGCATTAATAGTTTATATAGTTGCAAATTGGAGTGCCATATGCGATGGATTTAATTCATTTATATCTTCAATGAAGAAAACATATTCTCGAATTGCCGATTTATTAACTAGTGCAGTTAAAGAAGCAGAAGAACAAGTTGAAGATAATCCAGACTATGCTGAAGATGCTACTAAACCAGGTAAAATGCAAGAAGAAGTTGAAAAAGGTCAAGCTCCAAGAAGCGTTAAAGCTGTTGATGATGTGCCAAGTAACTTGCCTGGTCAACCACATGTTCATTTTAAAGACGGAACTGCTCTAAATAGAGACGGTACGATTCATGATAAACACAAAGGAACTCCAAATCCTACAAACGAAACATGGGATTGGCTTCATGGACATGGATGGTGTTTAAATGGAATTAAAAAATAATAAAAAAATAAACTTTAGTGAAAAAACATTTTTAATTAATTATTTAGCCTCTTTTCATGATGCTTATTGTAAGTTTAAGGTTATAGATGAACATAAATTAAAAATTACATTTACATACAGACTTACAGACGATGATGAAAATGACACAATAAAAGAAATTTTCGTTAATTTTAAATATAAAATGCTTGAATCATTTTCAATTTATCATTCAATAAATGAAAGAGGTGTATTTAAGGGAAAAATCGTAAGCAATAGTCTAGCAACAGATTTAGAAAGTTTAGCTGTTGAAGTGTATGATTTTCTATTTAATACAACAGATAGTGTAATAATGTGTACTCGCCAATTATTGAAGCCAAAAGGATATGGCAATGAAATGTTTATTTCTTTTTACAACATTGATAGTATTGACATCTCCTAAATAGATTTACTTTATGACTAGAACCAAAAGGAATTCAAATTATGACAACATAAACTTCAAAGACAAAACACTATTAATTATAAATTGTCGTTTTTAATTTTACACTCAAGGATTGTTTCCAAGGATTTATAAATCTACGCATAACTATAGTTCACTTCGTTTTTGTTTTCAATAATCTTGGTTAATTCTGTTTGAAATAATTCTGATGCAGTTTTGAATTTATGTATTTTTCTTGGATAGTTATTAATGAATGAGATACAAGTATTTAAATCTTTACTACTAACCCTAGAGAAATCTGTTCCTTTTGGGAAGAACCTTCTAATGAACCTATTGTAGTTTTTTAATTGTTAGAATTTACTATTTTAATTGTTATCTCTAAATAATGATGGTAAAATTCATGATAAACATTGGAACTCCGAACCCTACAAATAAAGTGTGGGAATGGCTTCATAATCACGGGTGGTGTCAAAATGGTCTTAAAAAATAATAAAAGCATTAAGTTTGAAGAAAAAACATTGTTAATTAATTCATTAGAAGAATTATGCGACTCCGATTGCAAATTTGAAATTATAAATGAATACACAATTAAAGTTCTGCTTAGAACTGTAGATAATACAAGAAAAGAGTTATTTTTTAATTTTAAAGAGAGTGTATATTCTACGGGTTTAATTTATGAAATTGTTGATAATAAAAGAAAGTTTAAAGGTAAAATAGTAGACAATGATTTTAAAATTGATTTAGAAAATTTAAACATTCAAATATATGAATTCCTCTATACAAAAAACAATATAATTATCTATGCAGTCGATTTGTTGCCTAGAGGATATGGCAACAAAAAAATAATCAAGTTTTATGATATTGATAGTATTAACATCTCATAAATCGATCTATCTTTATAACTAGAACTAAAATGAATTCAAACTACGACAATATAAAATTCAAAGACAAAACACTATTAATTAACTTATTAGAAACAGTACGCGACTCTCACTGTAAATTTAAAGTTTTAGATGATAAAAAACTAAAGCTTTCATTACAAATAGGAGAAAATGAGTACGAAGACATATATATACATTTTAAAGAGAGCATCTCTTGGTCGATTTTAATTTACGATATTGTTAATAAAAGAAGGAAATTTAAAGGAAAAATAATAGATAAGAATTTAGAGTCTGATTTGGAATCTTTAAATGTCGAACTTAATGATTTCTATTTCGATAGAAATGATTTACTTATTTATGCAAATGATCTAACTCCAAAAGGATTTGGCAACGATAAAATCATTAGATGTAGTGAAGTTGATAGTATAGATATCGATAAAAGAAGATATTCTATTATGATTAAAGATTAAACTTAAATGTGAAAAAAATAAACACAAACTACATTTTTCGTTTACCATCTTTTAAAGCTTTTTTAATATATCCAACAATATTTAAAATAATTTCTCTTTTATTTAACATACAATTTTGAATAATCTATAATTAATACGGATTTAAAAAGGAGATTTGAAATGTTAGAAATTTTTGATGTATATGCTCGTGAAGTCCTCGATTCAAGAGGAAATCCAACTGTTGAAGTTGAAGTTATTTTAGAAGATGGAACACTTGGTAGAGCAATCGTTCCAAGTGGTGCTTCAACTGGTGAAAGTGAAGCTCTTGAACTTAGAGATGGTGATAAGAAAAGATATGATGGAAAAGGAGTATTAAAGGCTGTTGATAACGTTAACAATATTATTGCTCCAGAACTCATTGGATACTACGCTGATGATCAAGTAGGTATTGATAAAATCTTATTATCACTTGATGGAACAGAATTTAAAAGTAAGTTAGGCGCTAATGCATTACTTGGTGTATCGCTTGCTTGTGCACATGCTGCTGCAAACTTCTATGGTATGCCTTTATATAAATATATAGGTGGAGTTAATGCTAAAGTATTACCTACCCCTATGATGAATGTTATCAATGGTGGAGCACA
>CAZJPX010000062.1:0-4630 GCA_964548325.1 uncultured Staphylococcaceae bacterium | reverse complement strand
TCTTCTTGAGCTTCCATTTCTTTTAATTTTCTAATACGTAGTTGGATGGTTTTAAAGTTTGTCAAAATACCTCCAAGCCACCTATTATTTACAAAGAATGAGCCAGATCTAACAGCTTCATCTTGAACGATCTCTTTTGCGTTTTGTTTTGTACCAACAAATAGTACTTTACCTCCATCGTTGACGATATCTTTTAATTTTTCATATGCAGTAGTCACTGCATCTTTTGTTTTCATTAGATCAATGATGTATATACCATTACGTGCGATGTAGATATAAGGTTTCATCTTAGGATTCCATCTCTTTGTTGGATGACCATAATGGACTCCTGCTTCTAATAGTTTTTTAACGGTTACGATAGGGGTGTTTGGATCATGGACGAAAGATGCCATGAGTTTTTCTTCTTCTGTTTTAGTTTCATCTAAAACAACTTCTTCATTTAAAATTTCTTCAGCCATTTATTAGCTACCTCCAATTTGTTAAGCCTCCACTACTTCGAACAATTTCCCTTTGAAAACAATTTTTTCAAAGACTAGGCCATTGAATCCATAGTGTGCGAATTCTTTTAAAATAATCAATATTTCAAAAGTCGTATAATTTTATAACAAAATGATGAGTATATCAACAAAAATATAGCCAATTTTTGGCTCGAATTGAGCGTCAATTTTTAGGGAAATAATTATCGTATTCTTCCTTTAATTTTTCTTTAGAAAGATGTAGATAAACTTGAGTCGTGCTAATTGAAGAATGACCTAATAATTCTTGGACAACTTTAATATCTGCACCTTTATCTAGAAGGTGCGTTGCAAAGCTATGTCTTAATATTTTTGGATTTAGTTTAAAAGGTAAATCTAAAGCTAGTTTTTTGTTGATTGTTTCAAATATGTATTCAACACCTCTATTTGTCAGCTTGTCTCCTAATTTATTTAAAAATACATAACTTCTACTATCAGCATTATTTGTTTTAATTAATAATTCCTTTCTTGTTGTTTGAAGATATTCATCTAAAAATTTTCTTGCTTCACTTGAAAAAAAGACTACTCTTTCGTTTCTATCTTTTCCCTTTAACAAAATTGAATTTTGATAGAAATTAATTTGATTCATCTTTAAATTTGTTAACTCAGAACATCTCATACCACTTGTATATAAAAGCAAAATAATAGCCTGATCTCGAATCATAAAATTATCAGTACGTTTTTTATTTTCTTCTAAAAGTTTATCTATTTGTTCTATTGTTAAAACATCAGGTTGTCTTCTTTGATCAGTTTTCATTCTTATCAAAAGGAATGGATTAGATTTAACATATTTTTCTTCATATAAATAGTTATAAAATTTTCTTAATGCCGAGATTCTTCGATGTACCGTATTATTAGCATCTAAGTTTGATCTACCCTTCTTTTTTCTAGATTTCATAAAATCCAAAACCGATTCATATTCGACATTTAAAAAATTTAAATTGTTCATATTTATGTATTCAAAATATACATCTAAATCTCTTCGATATGAAAGAATAGTATGTTTGCTATACCTTAAATTATTTTCTAAGTAATCCAAAAATTCACTTTCTAATCTATTCATATTTCAATATTAGATTACTTTATTTTATAAAAATATCGTGCAGAAGTTTAGTTTTTCTTTAAAGGTTCGGTATGTTTGCAATTTGGATAATTTGTACAACCGAGGAATGATTTTCCTCTACTTTTTTTAACAACTAATGGTGCTCCACAACTTGGACAAGGTTTGACCTCTTTTGGCATGTTGTTATTTGAGCCTTCAATATATTTACATTTTGGATAGTTAGAACATCCAATAAATTGTTCGCCTTTTTTGTTTTTGCGGTACACAAGAGGTTTACCACATTTAGGACAATCCTTATCAGCATATTTAACTTCAACTTGTTCTTTTTTAACATAGGTACAATTTGGATAGTTATTGCATGCAATAAACTCTCCAAATTTTCCTCTTCTATAAATCAGTTCACCTCCACAGTTTGGACAAAGTTCACCAGTCTTTTTTGCAGGTTCTTTCCACATCATTTGTCGTACTTCTTCAAAATGTTTATCAAAATCAAAATAAAAATCAGTTAATACTTCTAACTCTGATAAATCACCTTTTTCAATTTCATCTAGAGATGTCTCTAAATTAGCTGTGTATTCTGTAGACATTAAATCTGGAAAATATTTAGATAAGACATTTGATGTTAATGTTCCTTGATAAGTTGGTGTAATAACTCCTTTTGTCGAAACTATATATTCTCTTTGAACAAGGGTATTGATTGTTACAGCATAAGTAGATGGTCTACCAATTCCTTTTTCTTCCATCATCTTTACAAGCTTAGCTTCAGTGTATCTAGCAGGTGGCTTTGTGAAATGTTGTGATTTATCTTTTTTAGTAAATTTAAAAACATCGTGAAGATTAACTTTTGGTAGGGATCTTTCATCTTCTTCTTCCTCGTCCATCTTAAAGATGTTGTAGCCAGGGAATTTGTTGACGACTCCTTTTAATGAAAAGCCAACATTGTTTGAAACTAAACTTAATGTCGTTACTTCATCGATTTTGTCAGACATCAAAGATGCTAATGTTCTTTCATAAATTAATTTGTATAAATCATATTGCTTTTTGGTTAAAGATGATTTGATGCTTTCTGGATTTCGATCAATAGATGTTGGTCTAATACATTCATGAGCATCCTGTGCGTTTTTTACTTTTTTAGCTTCACGTTCACCCTTATAGTATTCTTTTCCATATTTACTAATAATGTAATCTTTTGTTTTTGAAACAAATTCAGGACTGATACGAGTAGAATCAGTTCTCATATAGGTAATTAAACCAGTTAGCTCGCCATTTGTTTCAATACCTTCATATAGTTGTTGAGCAATGTATGAAGTCTCAGCTGTTCTAAAGCCAAGTTTAGAATATGCATCTTGTTGTAATGTAGACGTTCTATATGGTTCTTTAGATGAGGTCTTTCTATCTTTAACATCGATTTTGATGACCTCACATGTATCACCGATCTGTTTAATTATTTTTTCTGCTTCTATTTCAGTTGCTGGTTTAACTTTTTCTCCATTAACTGTAGTGAGTGTTAGTAAGTATTCTTTTCCATCAATTATTATATAACATTCAATTGTCCAATATTCTTCTGGTACGAAATCATTGATTTCTTGTTCGCGATCACAGATCATTTTTAAAACGACGGATTGAACTCTTCCAGCTGATTTAGATCCGATCCTTTGTTGAAGTAGACCCGATAATTTAAAACCTAGAATTCGATCAATGATTCTTCTTGTCTCTTGAGAGTTTACAAGATTCATATTGATAGTTCCTGGATTCTCTAAAGATTGTTTGATGGCATCTTTGGTTATTTCATGAAACGAAAGTCGTTTAGTAGTATCAATTGGAAGGTTTAATACTTCAGCAAGATGCCAAGCAATAGCTTCACCTTCACGATCAGGGTCGGTTGCAACATATACCTCTTTGGCCTTAGCTACTAACTTTTGTAATCCTTTAATTACTTTTTTCTTATCTTTATTAACTTCATATGTAGCTTTAAAGTTGTCCTCAACATCAACACCAAAGCCACCTTTTCCTTTAATAGCAAGGTCTCTAATGTGCCCGACACTTGCTTCAACTTTAAAATCGCTACCTAAATAATTTCCAATAGTTTTTGATTTAGTAGGTGATTCGACAATTACAAGTTTCATTCTTCCCTCCGCTAGAAAAAATTCTCTTTGTAATTATTATTAGATTTTACTTGTTTGTAAAGCATAATAATTTTAATGGGCACAAAACAAACAAGTTAAATATTACATATTTAAACAATTTATAAATTTTTGTTCCTTCCTAACAAATTATATATGTCTTCAATGTTTTCTATTAAATAAGCTCCATCCTTTATGAGTTTATTACAACCAGATTCTTTTCCATTTTCATCTATTGGAAAAGGGATACATCCAACATCTTTCCCCATCGCAAGCATGTAGCTCACAGTCCTTGTAGTGCCACTTCTTTTATGAGCTTCTCCAACAAGTAGTGCATGTCCAAAAGCTGCAATCAATCGATTTCTAATTAAAAATTTATCCCTTGTTGCTTCAACATTTACTGGATATTCGCTTAAAACTAAACCACCGTTTTCTATAATTTTTGCTTCTAAATCCACATTTTCTTTTGGATAACATTTATTTAATCCGTTAGCAACAATTGCAATTGTTTTCTTATTTGATTCAAGTGAAGCCTCATGTGCTACCTTATCTATTCCTTTAGCTAGACCTGAAACAACAATAATTTCATTATCAAGCTTCTTTATTAAATTGCTTATTGATTCAGATCCATATTTTGATGCTTCCCTGCTACCAACAATTGATAAACGATTTCTTTCATACTCTTCATCGATTAGTGAAATGTCTCCTTTATAAAACAAGACAAATGGAGGTCTAGCAATTCCTTTTAAACACATTGGATAATTATCATCAATCAAAGTTAGATAATCATATGTGTTAATATTTAAAAAACTGTCAACATCTTCATTGGTGACTGATTTTTTAGCTTTAATTGCTTGATAGATCTTATCCCAATCACCTTCAAATAAATATGATAAATATGCTAATAAATCTCTTCCTTTCAAAATAAA
>CAZJPX010000061.1:0-4835 GCA_964548325.1 uncultured Staphylococcaceae bacterium | reverse complement strand
CATTTCTTTGATGGATTTAGAACATCACACGAAGTTCAAAATGTTGAATTCGTCGATGATAGTGAATGGAAGAAACTTGTTCCTTGGGATAAGGTAGAAAAATTTAGAAAGAGAGCTTTAAATCCACATGGTCATGCAGTCACAAGAGGTGGAGCTGAAAATGATGATATCTACTTCCAAGGAAGAGAGGCTCAAAACACACATCATGCAAATATATTACCTATTGCAGAAAAATATTTTAAAGCTGCATCCAAATTAACAGGTAGAAATTATGCTCCATTTGTATATCATGGATCAAAAGAAGCTACTAAAGTTATTATCGCTATGGGAAGCATCAATGAAACAATACTTGAAGTAGTTGATGATTTAAAAAGCAATGGCGAAAAAGTAGGTATGATTAGAGTACATCTGTATAGACCATTTTCTGCAGATCTACTTGTTAAAGCATTACCAAAGACAGTAAAAGAAATTGCTGTTTTAGATAGATCAAAAGAATTAGGTAGTATTGGTGAAGCATTGTTTGAAGATGTATCAACAGCTTTAAAGCTTAAAGAACTTAGAAAGAAAATAAAAGTAATTGGTGGAAGATATGGTCTATCAAGTAAAGATACTCAACCAAAATGGATAAAGAGTTTATTTGATTGGATGTTATCTGGAAATGAACATCATAATTTTGTTTTAGGAATTAATGATGATGTAACTCATCTTTCTGTTCCTCTTGATCCAAATTATGAGATCAATCACGATTCAATTACCTCTTGCTTGTTCTGGGGTTTAGGAAGTGATGGTACAGTTGGAGCAAATAAATCTTCTATTAAAATCATAGGAGATGCTACTCATCAATACGCACAAGCATATTTTGCATATGATTCAAGAAAAGCAGGTGGAGTCACAAGATCTCACCTTCGATTTGGAAAAGATCCAATTCATTCGACATATTACGTAGAACATGCTGATTTCATCTCATGTTCAATGGATACATACTTAATTAAATATGATGTCTTAAAGAATTTAAAAGATGGTGGAACATTCTTACTTAACACCGATATGTCTGATGAACAATTAGAAAAAGTTCTACCTAATAGAGTGAAATATCAACTCGCATCAAAGAATGCAAAATTCTTTGTTATCGATGCTAATAAGATCGCTTTAGAAATTGGAATGGGAAGACATACTAACACCATCTTACAATCAGCATTCTTCTATCTCAATCAACAAATCATGCCTTATGATGAAGCAAATAAATGGATGAAGAAATTAGCTAAAGATACCTACTCTAAAAAAGGTGATGAAATTGTTCAAAAGAATTTCTTAGCTATCGATAAGGGAACTGAAGGATTAAGAGAGGTCAAAGTTAAAGATAAATGGATCGAACTATCTCCTCTTAGAGTTAGAGATGTAACAGGTGATGACTACTATGATAACTATGTAAATTATATTGGTACATTAGATGGTGATGATCTTCCAACATCTGCTTTCACTAAACATCAATTATTAGATGGAACAATGGAAAACAACATCACTTTTAAAGAACAAAGAAGTATCGCTGATAGAGTTCCTGTTTGGCATAAAGAAAATTGTATCCAATGTAATCAATGTGCACTCGTCTGTCCTCATGCAACCATTAGACCATTCTTAATTACTGAAGAAGAGATTAAAGCAGGACCTGAAGGTTTAGAAGAAATGGTCAAACCAGCAGTTGGAGGACCAAATGTTGCTGGATTAAAATTTGCAATCTCAATCTCACCAAGAAACTGTGTTGGTTGTGGACTTTGTGTCAATGAATGTTTAGCAAACAAGACTGCTCTTAAAACTGGTAATGGTAAATTCGCTCTTGAGATGGTTGATGCTAAATCTCAATTTGAAAAAGAAAAATATGCACAATACTTATATAAGAAAATTGAATACAAGAGTGATAAATTCCCTATCACCTCTGTTAAAGGTGTTGGTTTCTTAATGCCTTATATGGAAGTGAGTGGAGCATGTGCCGGATGTGGTGAGACTCCATATTATCGCTTGCTATCTCAACTATTTGGAAAAGATATGATGGTAGCAAATGCTACTGGATGTTCATCTATCTATTCTGCTTCTACTCCATTAACTCCATTTGTTAGTGATAAAAATAAACAAGGTATCGCCTGGGCAAACTCACTTTTTGAAGATAACGCAGAATATGGCTATGGTATGAGACTTGCTCAAGATTATAAGCTTGGCGCAATAGTTAAAAGTTTAAATGAAGCTTTAAAACGAAACTCTATAGAAGCTGAACTTAAAGAAACAATTAATAACTATTTAGAAAATATTAAAAACAAAGATGTTGCAAGAACAATTGTTCCAAATTTAGTCAAATTAATTGAGAATAGCCAAGATTCTAAAATAAAAGATATCCTTCAATTTAAAGATGATCTCCTCGATAAATCTATTTGGGTCATCGGAGGAGATGGATGGGCATACGACATCGGGTATGGTGGATTAGATCATGTTATCGCTAGTGAAGATGATATCAATATATTAGTTTTAGATACTGAGGTATATTCAAATACTGGCGGTCAATCATCTAAATCTTCTCAAACCGGAAGCATCGCCCAATTCACTGCTAGTGGAAAAAGACAAAATAAAAAGAACCTCGCCTTAATGGCAATGGCATATGGAAATGTATATGTCGCTCAAATTGCACTTGGAGCAAATCCTGTTGCAGCAATTAAAGCGATGAAAGAAGCAGAATCATATCCAGGACCATCCTTAATCATTTGTTATGCTCCATGTGTCAACCAAGGAATAAAAGGTGGGTTAGTGAACTCTATAACTACTGAAAAAGATGCCGTTGATTGTGGATACTTCACAATATTTAGATATGATCCAAGATTAGAAGGTGAAGGAAAATCACCACTTCAATTAGATTGTAAAGAACCAGATTTCACCAAACTTAGAGAATTCATAATGAGGGAGACAAGATTTTCTCAACTTCCTAAAGTTAATCCTGAACATTATGAAGAACTTTTCAAAAAGAACGAGAAAGCTGCTAAGGATAGGTGGGAAAGAATTAAGAAGTTTGGTTTATAAACATCGATAAAATCGAGGCCTTGGAGACAAGGCCTTTTTGTTTGAACAAACTTATGAAATTTTTTTAGCAAACCTATTGACAGACTGCTAAAATGTTATATACTATAATTAGCACTTGAGAAATAAGAGTGCTAAATAGATATTACAAGGAGTCGTTATAAGGTTATTTATTATTATAAGGAGGATAAAAAGATGAATAACGTAGAAAAAAGTAAAGCTCGTACAATGTTTGATTTATTTAATTTTCCATTCGATTTTAGGTATAAAGAGTTTATGAGAACCGATATCGAAGAAACAAGTGATACCTATATTATTAAAATAGAGGTACCTTCTGTTAAAAAGGAAGATATTGAGATCAGTTTAAAGGATGGTTGTTTAACAGTCTCAGTTGAAAAAAGAGAGGAAAATGAAGAAAAAGAATCTAACAGAATAATTCATAAAGAAAGATTCTATGGATCATTTAAACGCTCTTATGATGTTGGTGATTTGGTTAGAGAAAAAGATATTTCTGCCTCACTTGAAGATGGTCTATTAACTTTAAATGTTAATAAACCAGAAGTGATCAAAGAAAAAGAAACAACCAAATATATTAAAATTAAATAATATTCGTTAACTCATATAAGATTTTCTCTCTATTTATTAAAAGCCCTTTTAAAAGGGCTTTTTCTTATTAAAAAGAGTATATTTATTTACATATTAACAAAAAACCTTTATTCTAGTATTATATACTAGATGATAGGTTATGAGTGTTAAAGAAATCGAATTACCAAATTATAAGTTAAGACATGAACTATGGAACTCTATAACTCATGGTCTTGGTGCGCTATTTGGAATAATAGCTTTTATTTTTATGATTTTAAAGGTATGTGGAATCATTCCAAATAGCGCTGTTACATATGATGCAGAATTTGTGTATAAGGTAATTGGTATATGTATATATTCCTTTGGAATAGTGTCTTGTATGACTATTTCTTGTTTATATCATGCATTAGCTAGAAATAATGGGAAGAGAGTGTTTAGAGTAATCGATCACGATTTTGTATTTGTCTTAGTTGGATCTACATACTCGATGTATTGTTTAACCATTATTAGAGAAGCATCAGCTTGGGGAGGAGTTTTACCATATTCTGGATGGATACTTCTTGCATTGGTATGGGCATTAATTGCTTTTGGTATAACAATGAATTCGATTAATATTAAAAAGTTTAATATTCTATCATCGGTCCTATATCTATGTGTTGGTTGGTCAGTGTTATTAGTTGTGGATGCTATATATAACACAATTGAACTAGGTGGATTTTTATTACTTCTATTTGGAGGGATTGCTTTTTCAATTGGTGCAGTATTGTATGCAATTGGTAGTAAGAAAAGTGTATGGTGGCATACAGTATTTCATTTCTTTGTACTACTAGGAATAGTTCTACAGTTTATATCGGTTTATATTTATGTTTTATGACAAACATGAAGTAATTTTTTAATCTTTAAACACTATTTTAGAACAATCACATATTGTAGTTTTGCTTGTGTTTGTTTTCGTCTGTATATGAGATTATTGTCTTTTTCTATTAAGAAAGGCAAAGATGCTTTTAATCAAAAACAAGACGATTAAGATATAGAGTTTCTTTGCCGTAAATTCAAATATAAACTTATAAATTTTCATTAGATTGTCGCCCTTTTAGATAGATTTTCCTATAAATGTTTAAATTGATGGTCATATTAATAGACATTGTTTTTAAACAAGTATGTCATTTAATAAGAAAGAAAAATAGTTC
>CAZJPX010000060.1:0-4976 GCA_964548325.1 uncultured Staphylococcaceae bacterium | reverse complement strand
ATTAATCAAAGTTAAATCCCTCCTTAATTGCATTATCTATGATCTTTGCTTCTTTGCTAGTGAAGTATTGCTTTATTGGTTCTAGATATCCAAGAGTGATAAGTTTTCTAGCCTCATTTGTAGTTAGTCCACGTGATTTTAAATAGAAGATATGTTCTTCATTTAAAGATCCAATTGCACATCCATGTGATGCTTTAACATCATCACAATCTATCCTTAAAGTTGGAGATCCAACTCCCCTACTTTCTTTATCAAATAAGATTATTTTTGCATTTTGGTTAGCATTAGATTTTATACATTTTTCTTCAATCACAGAAAACCCTTTCATCTCAATTGATCCGCTTTGAATTGCTACACCAAAGAATTGGATATTTGATGTAGTAAAGGGTCTAACATGAGTACAAGAAATATCAAAATTCTTTTTATTTAAATCATATGATAGACATGATGTGTAGAAGTTAAATTCTGCTCCATCTTCAATATTTGCACTGTTTTTAAATGTGATACTTGAATTAGAAAAATCAGCAAAAAAACAAGAAAAAGATGAGGATTTTGCAAGGTTTTCGTGCAAAATAATGGTTTTTTCAATATCATTTGTGATTATTTTTAAATTCAAAAATGCGTTATCTTCAAGCACTACTTCGATATCATTTTCATTTAAAAAATCACATAATAAAAGATCTACTCTCGCATTAGATTTGATTCTAATTTTTAAAGGTAGTTTGTACTTTGAAATGTTTATAAGTTTGCTCACATCATTTTCAAAATATAGTTCTTTTCGTTTTACTAAATTTAGATTATTTTGCATTTCTTGTAGTCTCTTTAACAGCACATGTTCCAATGCTTACTTTATTCATCTTTTCTTCGTCTTCTTTTTCAATTGATACTCCATATTCTTTTGAGATCCACGTATAACCTTCTTTATCAATTTTCTTAAACAGTTCAGAACCGCCAGTGCAAACTATTCTTCCATTTATCATTACAGCGGTCTTTGTTGGTTTTATCAAATCAAACAATCTTGCATAATGTGAAATTACTAAATATCCGGTGTTCAATTCTTTAGACTGTTTAACAATTGCTTCACTCACAACATTAATCGCATCGACATCTAATCCGCTATCGATTTCATCTAACATCGCAATCTCAGGCTTAAGTAGAAGCATCTGTAAGATCTCGTTACGTTTTTTTTCTCCTCCACTAAATCCATCGTTTAAACTTCTATTCACAAGTTCAAGAGGAATATTGGCCTCCTTACAAGCAGATTCTACTTCACGATAAAACTTAGCAAGAGTAATTCGCGTCTTGCTTCTTGCATTGAGTGCCGACTTATAAAAATCCGAGCTGATAAGTCCTGGAATCTCATAAGGATTTTGAAAAGCAAGAAATAATCCTGCTCTACTTCTTTCATCGACGTCCATTTTTAAGACATCTTTCCCTTTAAAAGTGATGCTACCTTTACTCACCTCATATCTTGGGTTTCCCATGATGGCCGAGATGAGTGTAGATTTCCCATGACCATTAGGCCCAAGGAGAGCTAAGATCTCTCCTTTTGATATCGTTAAATTGACGCCTTTTAATATTTCTTTGTCTTCTATTTTGACATGTAAATTTTTAATGACTAATTCGTTCATAACCTTTTAAATTCCGCTAAACATTTTACTATTAAGCAATTTTCATATCAAATTATTAACTTTGAAAATTATGAGCTCAAGCATCATAAAAACTTTGATTTTTTAAGGATTCTATCGGACAATTTTTTAGTTGTTTTTATTTATACTATAGTATAAAATAAAACACGCTATTTAATTTAATAGCTTTTATTGATGAAAGGAAACGTGTGTATGAAGAAAATTAGGAAACCATTTGCGTTAGCTTTATGTGCATTGGGTCTTGTTTCTTTAGCTGGATGTGGTATTACTACCAAAGCAAATTACATTGTCGAGTATAACTACATCAATCCAAACGGAAACATTGAGACCAAATACATCACAGCTGATGACATTTTCGAAAGATATCTTAAATCGAATCCTAGTAGTGTTGCGGAAGCATTCTACGACGCTATGTATGAGATTCAAATTAGACTCGCATTCACAGAAGAAGGCGGTGCAATGAACGAGTATCTAAATGAAATCAATCGTGAGACAGATATCGACCTAATTGAAGCACAAGATGCTGCTGATGAAGCAGATACCGATTGGGAAGATTATCTTACTGATACACTTGGATATGATGATCCAAATATGGATGAAGATGAGAAAGAAGCTCAATATTGGATTGATCAACAATACGTTAATATGCTAGACAAAGTCGAAGATGAATACTACGACATCTTTTCACATTGGCAATCTGATGAAGATTACTATGATGATGATTCTTTATATCAACTTCAACAACAATATAACCTTATTTGGGGTGAGAATGGTTATATTAATTCAAGAATTCCATATCACGTGAAACATATTCTTGTCCAAATTGGATCAACTGAAGATGATTATACAAGAAGTGAAGTCACATCAGATGATGTCGTAACTTTATACAATGTCGTCAATGCATTAGTTGAAAACGATGTCAGTAATGGTACTACATTCAACTCAATTGCTCAACTTTGGTCAGAGGATACTGGTATCTCTTCAAGTCCAAATGGATATGTGATGGATATCTCAACTAGCTTTGTTGATGAATTTAAATTAGGTATATATGTTTATGAGACTTTGCTTGATACAACAGATTCATCAAGTGCTTCCACAGTATCTAACGAAGATACAAAAAGTGCTTATCAAACAAGAGTTAGTAACTATGGCAACACATCCTCATTTAATATCCCAGGATATAACAGTGATGGAACATATGATTCAGGTTCTATTGCAGATTATTTTAGTACTTTAGGAGTCGGATTTATTCCATATGGAGCTGTTGCTGAGCTATACACCTATAGAGCACAAGAAGATGTTAACGGACAAACAGTCAATGATGGAGAAGCAGCATACTATCCACGTAACATCATCTTCAATAAATACTTCAATAGACATAACATCGCTTTCATCACCGATGAAGATGTATATTATGCTGCAACCGAATCAGATTTTGCTGATGATCTTGGAACAACTATCCAATATAGTGATGGAAATACAGGATATTCTGATATTGTAGTTGATGCAAATACTGGTGTTGGTTCATATGCTACCTCCGGAACTACATATTCTGGTTTAAATACAGCCAACTTTAATCCAATCACAATCAACGGAACAACAAAGAATGTTCTATGTGATGAAAATGATAATCCAATCATGGTCACATTAAATGCCACTTCATCTAATGGTCTACATTTCATCGTCGTTGAAAGAAGTGGATTAATTGAGACAGCAGAAGAACATCGTTGGGATGATGTCCAACCACGTGAAGTCACTCTTGCCGAATACTTTGCTCCTGAAAACCCACTCAACTCAAATGGATATACCCTAGATGAGAATGGAACAAGAACTTTAGATTACAACACCGACTTCCCAGGAATCGATGAAAATTATGATGGGGTTGTCGATGATAATGCTACACCAAAGATCACATACGTGTATGGTGATACCATTATGAATCGTGAAGGTTATGAGACTCTTGTTTCAAGTGGAGATAACAACCTAAAAGATTTATATGAGTCATACCAAGAGAGCTCTGGAGATTCAACTGCTTCTATTAAAGAATTTGTTATCTCAAGTTGGTTGGAAGATGCATCCAGTGCAACAATCAGTGTCACATCGACAAATGAAGAAGTTCAAGCATTGATCGATAAATATGTCGAACAAACCGAAGTTGCTTATGAATATGGTGTCGCTGAAAGTTTATATGATTCTTGGTATTCATACTATAACACCGTCTTCAATCAAGAAAGAGAAAGAGAAAAAGGATTGATTCCAGAAACTTGTGCCATTAACTTTGGTAATAGTGATTACTACTCTGAAGGAAATATGTGCTACTACTCAGCAAGTCAAGATCAATCTAGCACTAGTTCTGAGGAATAATTAAGGAGATAGATGAATTATGAAAAGAAAATATTTTAAAGTTTCACTCTTAGCTGCTACTTTACTCGCAGTATCTTCTTGTGATGTTGCAATCGCTTCGATGTCAAATGCTAGTGATGATGCCTTTGCTCAAAATGGAAATCAGATTGCTGTTGATAACAACACTCTTCAAATCTTATATGATTTGGTTAGAGATGATGAAAACTTCAACTCTGAGATCGCATCATTGTTAACATATGAAGTTTCTAAAAATTATCTTGGTAACTACACCATCGATGAGACAGGAACTATCGAACTTGAAAATTGGGACTACACCTATGATGCTAGTGGAAATATAGTTGAAACCGTATCAGATGAGACAAAACTTCAATTCATCCAAGACCATAGAGCGTATTGGAATTGGACCGATGCTGGTATTAGAATCACCTATGAAGATTCAAGCAATGTAACTCTTGATAATCTAAGTGATTATGAAGAACGTATCGATAAATATAAAGAATTAATTAAAAAACAAGTCGTCGTCACAATGTTTAATAATATCAACGTTGATACATATAAGTACAACAGCGCATTCTATGAAATCTTATATGTTAAAGAATTGATGGAAAGTTATTATTCGATATATTCTGTTGATACAACAGATGGAATTAAAGAATTAGATTACACCACAGTCTATGAACAATATCTCGAATTAAAAGAAGATGATTATGTAGTGACTGATAATGAATCAGATGATGGAGAGTTCACTCAAGGTGTCTTCATCAATTCAGCATATGATCCAGAGAAAGATTATGAAAATATTATCGATGGAAATGATGCTCTAATTCATTTAGAACATTATGTCGAATATATCAATAACGAAGTCATACCAGATATTTTAAATAATCTATTAACTGAGTTATACATCTTACAAAATCAATATGCGGCAATCGGTAGAACTCAACAAAGAAAGATTGAGTATGT
>CAZJPX010000059.1:0-4989 GCA_964548325.1 uncultured Staphylococcaceae bacterium | reverse complement strand
TAATTTTTCCTTTATATTTACCTTTTGATGCGTGGAACAAGACGACTCCACCTTGATTATCAGCTAAGGCATTAGCATATTGCATTGCTTCTTCTTTGGTATCAAAGATTTTAATAACTTTTTTACCATACGCAAATTTAATCGTCCATTTATTATCAGTGGATCTTTTGTTTACATGATATACTTTTCTACCTGTAAGAGTGATTTGATCAGAACCCTCATCGATTATTTCAGTGTAATCACTTTCTTCTAAATCGATTGTATCATCATAAGGCGATTCTATATCTTCATCAAAAGAAGTATCTTGACCTCTATAGGTATCTCTTATTTTTCCTTTATATTTTCCTTTTGAGGCATGTATTAAAACGACACCACCTTGATTATCAGCTAAAGCGTTGGCATATTGAACAGCTTCTTCTTTAGTATCGAAAGTTTTAATAACTTTTTTACCATACGCAAATTTAATCGTCCATTTGTTATCAGTCGATCTTTTATTGACATGATATACTTTCGTTCCAGTGATGGTTGTTTTATCAGAATCTTCAATTACTTCGGTATCATCATAAACTTCTACTTCTTCTTCTTCAAAAGTTGATTCTTGATCTTTACTTTTATATGCTTCTCTTATTTTTCCTTTATATTTTCCTTTTGATGCATGAAACAATACAACTCCTCCTTGATTATCAGCTAGTGCATTAGCATATTGCATAGCTTCTTCCTTGGTATCAAAAATCTTGATGACCTTTTTACCATGTCTAAATTTGATCGTCCATTTATTGTCAGTTGATCTCTTATTGACATGATAAACCTTTGTACCTGTGATTGTGATTTTATCAGATTCTTCAACAACTTCTGCATCATCACTTCCTTCTAATTCTTCTTCAAGTTCTTCAATACTTAGTTCCTCAGACGACTCTTCTAAATTATTTGTGTTGTTTTCTTTGAATTCTTCCATATTATGTGTTCCTTTTTTTATAGAAAAATTATAAACAAAATCATCATCGAAGAGCAAATATAGATTAAAAAATTTTATTTTTGTTTATTTATCAACAATAGTTTTTATAAAAAAAATATGATTATTATTCAAATTTTAATATTTACACTTAACAAAGAAGTCATCACCTACTTTAGATTTGTCATCTAAGATATGTAAACCTCTCTTATTTTCTAATCCTTTTAACATCAACTCTTTAGCACTACATAACATTCCAAATGATTCTACATTCATAATCTTAGAAGGTACAATCTGTCTTCCACTAGGAAGATATGAATATAATGTCGCACATATAACCTTTAGATCTTTTTTTACATTGTATGCTCCACATACAATCTGAAGTGGTTCTTTTTCTCCAATATCTACCTTACATATATTTAAATGATTCGAGTCGGGATGAGATTCAATATCAATAATTTTTGCTACTTTAATTCCAGAATCTGCTTGATATTTGATCTCATCTAATTTTTCATTTTTCAAAATAATGTTAATCGTATCAAATAGTTTTTTAGACATATTTGGGATGTAGCTGCCTTTAAAACCTTTGAATTTATAATATTTTGAAAAATGAAAAATGTTGATTCCAATAAGTTGATCGTTGTTATATAAGACTGTGACATCGTTTTTGCTAATGACTTTAGTTGGTTGAAGAGATGATGAATAGATGATCATCAAGGTATCTTTTAATGTCGTCTTATTATAGAAGGTTGCATATCTCATAATTTATTTAATTCCTCTAAGCTTTTTACATTATTTTTTAAGATAAGTCTATTTATTTTTATTCCTTGTTCTTTATATTTTAATTCAAATTCAGTTTCAGCATCTAATTTACCTAATATTTTATAATCATTGGATTCATAAATCGTTTTAAATCTAAATTTCTTAAATTGTTTTTTAGAGTATTCAAAGAAGTTTATGTTATCGGTTTTAAAGTATATATATCCCTTTTCATCTAATATGTTTATGTATGTCTTTAAAAAATCATCGGAGGTGAGTCTTCTTTTTTCATGGCGTTTTTTTGGCCATGGATCTGAGAAATTTAAGAAGATGCCTTTAAATTTTATAGTTTTAAGTATATCAATGTAGTCAAAATAGTTTCCACATATTAGGTATACATTTGTTAGTTTATGGTCTTCGATATTTTTAAGACATGTTCCAGCGATGGTTTTATTTATTTCGATGACTAGGAAGTTGTAGTTAGGAAACCTTGAAGCTAGATCAATTATAAACTTACCTTTACCAGGACCTATTTCAAGATATGAATCTTTTAAAGCAAAAAGATTATTGATGTTATCAAGAGTTAATTTATCTTTAGATAATAATCTTTCTGAATCAGTTTTTAAATAGTCAACAGCCCGTTTCTTATATTTAGTCCTCATTTAAGTTTCCTAGTTCATAGATTGCTCTAGCATATATTGAAATCGAATTATAAAAATCTTCAAGATCTATTTTTTCATTAGCAGAATGGATTCGATCTTCTTTTCCTGGAAAATGAGATCCAAAAGCGATGGTGTTTTTGGCCTCTTTTGCATAGGTACCTCCTCCTATTGTCATCATCTTATTTACTTTATCTCCGCTTTCTTCTTCATAAACTTTAGCAAGTACTTGAATGAACTTGGTAGTTTTAGGATCATAAAATAAATATGGGAGATCTGCATCGATATAGATTGGAAATGGAGAGTTTTGTTGGATTTTATTTATCACTATTTTGCTATCTACAGTCTCAGGATATCTGAAGTTAACGACCATTTTAAATTCACCATTCTTGTATTTTATGATACCTACATTGTAGGTGGTGACACCTAAATTTTCAGATTCAAATCGAGCATTTAGATTTTTTCCATCCGTTGTTTCATATTGATGAGCAAGCATTGATAAAGTTTGTTCGTTAAATGCTTCACCAAGTATTTTTAACAAGATGATACCAGCATTAATCCCAAGTTCAGGAGTCGATCCATGAGCTGGTTTTCCAATGATAGTAATTTTATCTCCTTCAATTTCATATTTAACATCTACATATTTAGATAAAACAGCTTTAACTTTCTCAATATCTTTAACTGTTGCAACAGCTTTATCAATGACCGAATTTGATACAGTGCCAGCATCGATTTCTATAATATCTTTATATGGATATTTTCCTTTGATGGTGTAGTTGCATATCCCTTTTTCTCCATAGATTAGAGGGAACTCACCATCTGGAGTGAACCCATAAGTAGGAGATGGTTTTTTAAGTTGTTTAAAGTAGTATGCAAGACATGAAGATCCTCTTTCTTCATCTCCTCCAAAGACAAGGCGTACTTGATATCCTTTAATTAGATTATTATCTTTTAAGGCTTTAAGAGCGTAGTAGCTAGCAATACCTGGTCCTTTATCATCACTTGTTCCTCTTCCATACACTTTATCATCATGGACTTCACCTCCAAACGGAGGGTAGTCCCATTTCCCATTAACTGGCACTACATCTTGATGAGCGTACACTCCAATTATCTTATCTCCATCTCCATATCTGATCTCTAAACATCGATGGTCACATTCATCTATTTCAAATCCATCTTTTAAAGCAAGATCTTTTAAAAACTCAAAACATTTTTGAACTCCTTTTCCATATGGAGCATTTTTTGAGATCGTTTTTGGATCATATACACTATCAATTTGGATGTTTTTAATTAATGTTTCAAGTGCTTCTTTTTTATAAATATCGCATAAATCCTTGAAATTTATTTTGTTTTTATTTGACATACATGTTCCTTTCTTAAATTTTCAATAAATAAATTATAGACCATATTTGATACATGAATAATTAATTTTTATTTTGCTGTTTTGTTTTCTTCTTCAAGAGGTATCTCTTCATTTAGTTCAATATTAGTATTTATATTATTATGTGTTTGAACAACATTTCCTAAAGCGCCATAACATATTGGAGTAATGATAGCTGCACCTATTATTTCTACAACTGATCCAATAGATACAAAAGCTAAGACAAAGTATAAGAATTCATAATTAGAGTAGTTATCTATGATTGAGCTTAATCCTAATCCTTGAGAGATTTTAAATATGTCTTCAATGCCAAAGATGTATAAACATAATAAAACTAGTAATGTATGAGTAAATGTTAATATAGCAGCAAGAGGAGCAACTGCAATCTTAAATGCTTTCTTAGATAATTTCTTTTTAGAGATATCAAATATTAATCCACTAATAAATCCAAATAACACACGAGGAAGGATCGAGACAAATGGATTGATGAAAAAATAATCTAATGTTCCTGGATATTGAATTGCTTTAAGAAGTGAAAATATCCCAAAAAATAAACCGACAAGTGTTCCAGTTTTCACTCCATACAAGCTAGCTGCAATTAAAACAAGTATATGTAATGTAGTAAAAGATAATGTACCAATAGTTATTATTCCAATATATGGAATGTATGTAAAAATTGCAACAAGAGCTAAAAACAAACCATCAATGACAATTTCTTTAATTACTTTTGTTTTCATAAGATTATCCTTGTTTTTGATTTATGTTGTAGATTTCATTTAAACCATCTAATACTAAATATGGTTCAATATAAAAATCGTCTAAATAATCTTTTATAAATTTAGAACAACCACCGGTGATCACTTTCTTTAGTTTATATCCAAGTTCTTCTTCAAAATCTTTAATGAATTCTCTTATTTGATATATTTGACCATTGATGATACCAGATTGAATACATGTTTTAGTATTTTTTCCAATTACTGCCTTGTTTTTTTCAAATGGAACTTCAAGAAGTTGAGCAGTGTTAGAGACAAGTGATTTCATACTAGTTTCTAAACCAATATAGATCACTCCACCAATAAAATATTTTTCTTTTGATACGACAAATATTTTAGAAGCAGTCCCTAGATCCACAATTACGATAGGATATTCATATTTTTTTATAGCACCTACTGCTCCAGCTAATAGATCAGATCCGAGTTCACTTGGATTATCAATTTTAATAGGAATCTTTGTTTTTA
>CAZJPX010000058.1:0-5051 GCA_964548325.1 uncultured Staphylococcaceae bacterium | reverse complement strand
GCTTCCATTTCACATATATCAGATGCAGTCTCTTTATATATATCTAATTTATCTTTTTTTGTACCTATAAATTTATTTGATGAGAAACATTTAACCTTAATGATGTTATTTGTTTTTAAGACATCTTCTATTTTTTTCATAAGCACATTATCTACTTTTATACTTTGAGGTAGATTTAATTCTTTATGTTCGTACTTATCACAATTATCAATCATAGATGTATCAAATGATCCATCTATTAGATAGTTAACAACACATATATTAGATACCTTTAAATTTGGATTAAGCGCTCCAGCGACGCCATAGTTAATTATGTAGTCTATCTTATATTTCAAAATAAGATATGATGTCGCTAAAGAAGATGCAACCATTCCTATACCTGAGTGGATTACATATATTGTGTTTTTTTTATATGTGTAGATATATACATTAAATGCATCTTCTTCTTTTTTGTTTAATTTAAAATCAGTACTTTTTAATAATGCATTTAATTCATCGATGACTGCGACAATAATTCCTATTTTCATATAAAATTCCTTCAAATTTTAAATATTTTTTATAAAAACAATAATATGAAAGTTATTAATATACCTAGAAGAATATATATAAAAGTATATTTATCTTTATATTTATAAAATGTTTCTGGTAATAGTTCAATAAATAAAACGTATAATAATGAACCAGTAGCAATGGAGATGATAATTGAACTAGATAAATCTGATAGATAATAGTTAGAATAGAAGCCAACAATTGCTAAGATATATGTAAGTACGCTACTTAATGAAGTTAGACCAATTGAGAAAGTATTTGATTTATTTGAACTCTTAAAAGATGTGGTCATAGTATATCCAATAATTATGTTATGAATAAGCATAACTAAAGACATAATTAATCCACTAATAGGTAAACCATATTCATTTGTTTCATTAAAGATTATTCCAAAGCTAAAACCTTCTGGAATGTTATGAACCATTATTGCAAGCAAGAAAATAATTGAAGATAAAATCATTGAATGATCTTTATGAAAAATATCAGATGTATGTCCATGGTCTAGACATTCTTCATTATCATCAGGAGATTTATCATGATGTTTAGATAATTTATGTACAATTTCATGAAAAATAGTAAATATAATTCCTGTACCTAAAATGATGGCAATTGGGATTAGATATGAAAGAATATTAGGGTCATATAATCCATTAAATCCTTCAATTGAATGATCAAAAAATTCAAAGAAAATTAAACCAATAATTATACCAATTGCAAAATTTTGAATGAGGTTTAGCACTCTTTTTGATAATTTAAAAGAGTATATAGCTAAAATACTACCTAAAATTGTGGCAAGTATTGTTCCGATGAATGAAAAAAGAAAAAACATCCATATGTACATATAAAAATTATTATACAATATGAATTTTTGATATACTATTTATTGCTATGAAAATTGGAATTGTTGGCGCAGGAATTGCAGGAACTACCCTTGCAGTGATGTTGAAAAAAAGTAATCCAGAATTGGATGTGACATTGATTGATGTTAATAATGTCGTAGGAAAGAAATATTCTAGAACTGGTAATGGTAGATGCAATCTAGGGAATAGAGCTATATCTAGAGAAGCATATAATAGTTATGAAACAAGAAGTATAGTTTCATCTTTTCCAATCGATGATCAGATTGCTTTTTATAATTCTATAGGTATTGAAGTGTATGAGATAAATAATTGGTATTATCCATATTCTTTATCCGCTAATTGTCTTGTAGAATACCTAAACTCATATTTAAATGAAAGAAAAATAAAAAAGGTTTTAGAATGTAGTGTTAATGATTATACATATCTAAAAAATGGACAAATACTTTTAAGAGGAAACAAAAGAGATATGACATTAGATAAGGTCATATTTGCAAGTGGAGGAATATCTGGTATCGCACCAAATGTTGTTAGACACAACATCCATGCTTTGTTAAAAAAACATGGACATGAAGTTAGTAAACTTAAACCAGGTTTAACTCCAATCACCACAAATGAACAGACAAGGAAAATAGAAGATATTAGAGTTAAATGTAAATTATCTGTAATTAATACTTCTAATAAATTGGAAAAAATAAAATATGAGGAATTAGGTGAAGTCTTATTTAAGAACAATGGAATCAGTGGAATATGTGTTATGAATGCATCTTCTATTATTCAAAGAGAATCAAATGATAATGAATTATCAGAATATCTCATATCATTAGATTTAATGCCTGATTTTGATGAAGAAGCATTGATATATAAACTTGAAAGATATAATGAAATATCTTCAACAAATTGTTGTTTATATGGCATCTTCAATTACAAGATAGCAGATTATATTTTAGATCGAGCTGAGATAAATAGTTCATCTAATTTTAATAAGTTTGAGATTAAAAAGCTTGCTAAAGTCATAAAAAATTTAAAATTTACTGTTAAAAATTTCTATGGATTTCAAAGCTCTCAAGTGACAATTGGTGGAGTAGAATATTCAGATATCAATTTAAAAAATCTTCAATCGAAGATTAATCCTAATGTTTATATTATTGGAGAACTTTTAAACTCTGATGGTTTATGTGGAGGATACAACATTATGTTTGCTGTTGCCTCTGCTTATAGAGTTTATTTAGATATCATTAAAAAAGTTTAATTTAATTTTTATAAACTCATAACTTTCTAACTTATTATCTTCAATATTTAAAATCAAATAAGAACCATATCTATCATCTCGAGGAAGGTTTGTGCTTCCAGGATTAAAGACATGTGTATTACCAATCTTTTTATATAGTTTTCTATGTCTATGACCAAAGAAGAAAAAATCACAATTTTTGCTTGCGACATATTTTTCAAAATTAAAATAATCTATCCTATCACCATGTTCTAAATGAACTGTTCCAAAAGAATATTGAATGTCTATTTCTTTAGGTAGATCTATGTAGTCGTTATTTCCTTTTACACATAAGTAATGTGATAAATATTCTTTTGGAAGACAACTATCACCGAGGTGATAAAAATATGTCGCATCTAGGTTATCTAAGTATATCTGCTCTAAGATAGCTCTGTCTCCATGATTATCACTTACGACAACAATTTTCATACTTGATAATGATATATCGATAAAATATATTTAACAAACATTAATAATTTAAGTAAGATATTTTTTAATGAGAAAGATTGATTTAGAAGAACAAAAAAGAACTCCTTATATTGATGCATATAGAAAATATATTAAATCAAATCCTAATTGTTTTAATGTACCAGGACATCATAAAGGAAATATAAAAACTGATTTTGATAAGATCTTTCATCATAGTGTATATAAAAATGACATTAACTGTCCTTATGGGATGGATAATATTATGCAACCAACAGGTTGCATAAAAGAAGCAGAAGAGTTATTTGCTAAAGCTTGTAAAGCTGATCAAGCTCGATTTTTAGTTAATGGATCAACGAGTGGAAATTTAATTATGATTATCTCTACTCTTAAACCAGATGATAAAATTATACTTCCTAGAAATGTTCATAAATCGGTTATCAATGCATTAATATTAAGCAAAGCTAATCCAATATTTATGGTGCCTCATATTGATAAAGAAACAGGGATTAGTGGACAAATTGGTTTAGAAGAACGGAAAAAAGCAATTGATGATAATCTTGATGCAAAAGCAATATTTATTATTAATCCAACTTATTTTGGTGAAACAACTAATTTAAAACAAGTAGTTGAATATGCTCATTTAAAAAGAATGATTGTCTTAGTTGATGAAGCACATGGATCGCATTTTTATTTTAAAGATAATCAACCTATTACTGCAATGGAAGCAGGAGCAGATATGTCTACATTATCTATTCATAAAACTGGAGGTAGTTTAACTCAATCATCTGTCCTTTTAATTAACGAAAAGAATATTAACTTATATGATGTAGATAAAGCATTTAATATGTTAACAACGACATCACCTTCTTCTCTTTTACTTGCATCTTTAGATGGAGCTAGAAAATATTTAGTATTCAATGGAGATAAAGAAATTAATAAAGCCATAGTTCTAGCTAAATCTTTAATAAACAAACTAGACAAAATAAAAGGAATCTATGCTTTAGGAAAAGAATATTTCATTAATAAAAAATCTTATGATTATGACGAGACCAAAGTTGTTATTAAGATTGATAAACTTAGTATAAATGGATTTGATATCTATAAATTATTAAAAGAAAAATATAATATTCAAGTTGAATTAGCTGAAGCTAATGTTTTCTTATGTGTGTTTTCAATTGGTAGCACATCAAAAGATGTAAGCAAATTAGTAAAAGCTTTAAAAGATATATCTAAAAAATATTACAATCCAAAAGGACAAACAAACGATAATTATAATATCAAAAGTTTTCCAAAAAAAATGTTCTCACCACATGATGTTTATCATCAACCTTTAAAAGTTGTTCCATTAAAAGATGCAAAAGGCTTTGTATCAAAAGAATCAATAATTATATATCCTCCAGGAATTCCTTTGATTCTACCAGGAGAGGTCTTTGATGAAGATGTTATAAAGCAGTTAACCTATTATCAAAATTCAAATGCGATCATCGTATCTGAACACAAGAATTGTGAGAATGTGAGTGTTGTAAAAAAATTAATTAAAAGATGAGTTTATTTAATTAATTTAAAAATAATAACTAATAAATTTATGAGCATTTCTTTAAATATAGAGTCTGTTATGATTGATGATAATTTTGTGTCTATCCTATCTTGTAACTTTTTATCAATACCAATCACGTTTCCATTATCTTCAACGCCAACAAAAATGGTACCTCCTTCAGAGTTCAAAAAAGCAATAGCCTCTTTTTCAATTCCATTAGTCAACTCTCTTTTTAATTCAACTTTATCATTTTCTTTCATCTTTTATTGTCTCTATAAGTAAGATGCACCAATGAAATAAAATTTTTTAAATAAAAACCCTTTAAAAGTTTTAAGCTCTTAAAGGGTAGAATTTTTGGATGGGGCGAATAGAGGGATTCGAACCCTCGAATGACCGGTTCACAGCCGGT
>CAZJPX010000057.1:0-5067 GCA_964548325.1 uncultured Staphylococcaceae bacterium | reverse complement strand
ATTACAACTCTACTATCTAAAATGACTAAAAAAGAAAAAGAGTTTGTTAAACAATTTAGGTTAGGTAATTATCAACCAAATTTACTGTTTAATGATTCAAATATTATTGCAAACATTCAAAATCATCCAATGGCTTTATGGAGATGTAGAGATAAAAAGAGTTATGAATAAATTAAACGTTAAATTTATTTGAGCGTTGTTTCTGATATAAAAACGCCCTTTGAATAAAGCAAGATAAAAGTTTACAAGAGAGAAGAAGCAGGAATTTGGTGAAGGAAGATAAAACAAAAATTTAAGCGATACTTAACGTATCGCTTATTTTAATTTATTCACAAATATTATTAATAACAATAAATGTTTTATTTGTTATACATATATAACAACATCACCGATACTAAATCTACCTTGATCTGTTTGGTTGGTTAATGTTGAAGATAGATAGATCCTAAATGTAGTTGTTCCTTCTGGAAAGTATGCAGCTTTAGATTCTAAATTAGAATAAGAAGTATTTAAAGATATATCGTTTAATAAATCTAGAGAGGTAACCCATTCTTTAGATGAATCTAAATATTGAACAACAGCGGTGGTATTGGATGATGTGATGCTTTCTGATGAACTAAATAAAGATATATCAAAATCTGCTCGATATAATGTTGTATCTGAATGATATTCGATATATCCAACTCCATCAGATTGTGTCATACCAGATAGATTGATAAAGTTAGAATCAGTTTGAGAGACACCTACATAATATGCATCAAGATGAGCATTAGATACTTCAAAACAGCTCGTAGTGATTCTTGAACTATTTCTAATATAATAATCTTCTACTTCAAGTGTGCTTTGCTCTAAAGAAGATGATGTTGGAACATTAAATTCTGCTGGTTCTGAATAAATATCTGCTATTGTTCCATCATTATTTATATAACCTAATAAGACCTTATAAACTGAATTAGAAGCAGAGGTTATTTTCTCCCATTCTTCTTGACGCATGATGTATGTCCCAGATAAATCAACATCAGATAATGTTTTAACAAGGTTATTATCTCCATCTAATATTGCTAGTTCATAATCTTGATGTGGATATATCTCTTCTTTTAAAGAAATGCTACTTATATCCCATGTTAAACGTTGTCCAAGATCATTTGATTGAATGGCACTAGTTGATGTGATACTACCATTATATGAAAGTTCATTTGTCACATGATAACTGTAGGCATATGTTTCAGCATATGCATTTGTTTTGTCTTCAGCTAATTTTATAGTTAATGTGAAAGTTTCATCATTAGAGTTATTTGTATATGCAATGCTATTGAGATTGCTGTTGTTATATGAAGATATATCTATAGTTTCTCCTTTGGTATTAGTTAAAGTTGCATCTATTTTCATTTGACCATATGCACTAGTTCCAAACATACTAGCTAAATAAGAAACGACCGAATTATAATAGAATGTACTACCTAAAGGTATATTAACTGTTGTTTGATATATTTCATAACCAGCTTCTTCGATAGTTGAAAATGTAGCACTATAATAATTCTTTGCAGCCTCTCTTGCTCTTTGATAGTTCACAAGACCAAAACCTGCATCTTCATCCCAAATATCTGTTTGTCCTTCAATGTATGTAGTAGAACAAGAAAGTATTGATTTAACAGCGGCTGAGTTATATTTAAGTTCAGGAAACTCTTCCATAAGTAGAGCAACTATTCCTGTCACCATTGGAGCAGAAAAACTTGTACCCGATAAGTAATAGTTGATATTGCTAATTCCATATATATAACCTCCAGGTGCTGTGACAGTTGGAGATGCTAAATATGAAGTGTATGCTGATCCTACTCCAACGGATGAGAAATAAGATATTTTTCTATCAGCATCATTTGATGCAACTCCAACAACATTTAATCCAGTTGCAGATCCATTGACAACTCCATCTGTATCATAATTACCTGCAGAATTTATATGAGTGATATTGTATTGATTAACATAATAATCTGCATAGTAGGTATGTCGTGTATATCCTTGGCATTGTGATCCACCTACAAAATACACACTAGCACTCATATTAATCACATGAACTCCGTTACTGATCATATCTTCAAATGCTGTATTAAGTGAATATGAGTAATCTGAAAGTGCAAAAAAATGAATTGCAGCACCATTTGCAATTCCTGATGTTCCTCCATATATCGAATATGTATAAGTTGCATGAGAAGCGGTTGTTGTTCCAGTTGTTGTCACTTCAATTCCATTTAAGTTTACAGCATTATCATAGATACCCGACTCTATTGATCCAATCTTAACTCCACTTCCAGTGTATGTCTTAGAAGTAGGTATACCAATATCTTCTAAGGCATTAGAAAATCTATAAACTGATCCAGTTGTTGTGTTTCTTGAAGCAGTATTAACATATACAGGTTTATTTTCTATCACAACTGTTTCTAACTCTTCATTATCAGATAATAAAAGATTTGAATAATCTTCATCCATGAAGGAATCTAAATCTTCATATTCATAAATAATAAATGGACCATAACTTGATACAAATTTACTACTATAATTTTTTAATCTAATCTCTTCATCTCTAAGAGCATTAATTTCAGTAAAATATCTTTTTCCTTCGTTTCGATGATTGAGTGATTCTTTTTCTGTTGTGATGGTTTGATGATCACATTTAAAATCATCTTGATATATGAAACCAACATTAACTTTATATGATTCTTTTTCTAATATTGTTAATGTATCTACATCTACATCATCATCTTCTTCAATACTGGTCGCATTCATATAAATCTTATCTTCGATAGAATCCGTGTTCAAAAAGTAAGCTAAACCAACAAGAGAAGCTAAAGATATAGTTAAATTAAGAATTGAAAATGCTATAAATAATTTTTTCTTTTTCATAATATTTATTCACCTTTTTTATTTAATTTGCTTTTCTCTTTTTTCTTTCTCTTAGATACGATAAGTAAGATGAGAAATACGATAATAAGAAGGACAAGTAGACATACAAGTATGATAATAACAGAAATTGAACCACTATCATTATCAGATTGGACATCAAATGGTAACTCTTCATCATATTTATATGTTGTAACTTCTTGATATTCGCATATAGAACATGTTCTTGTATATTCACCATCTTCATCAATGGTAGCAACTTTTGTTAAAACATATTCTCCAAATGAATGATCTTCGATATCTCCTTCTGCCCCATCATAAATACATTGATAGATATGAGTGTACTCATCTACTTCTTGAGGTTGATATAAATGATTATTAGGATCTATTGGAGTAGCAAGTGAATCATCAGTTTCATAATAATACCTTGAATCAGCAAAGGAATATTTATTATTACACATACTGCATTCATAATATTCATCTACGCCTTCTAAAACACATGTTGCTACCACTTCATCAAAATATGTTAAATTTGAATCATCATGTACAGCATAGGTATACCCACTAACAAAGTTAGAATCATCTGCTGTTGAACCTATAGAAGCAACATGATATGTGTTATCTACTAATAAGTTATTTAATACTGTTAAATCTTCAACACTACCAGTTGAGAAATATCCTCCTGTGATTGAAATGTTTTCTACATAAGTTGTATCAATAGATCCATCTATATATGGATAATAAGAGTTATCTTCATCTATTGATATATATAAAGATATATTTGAACTGTATTCATCTCCTGTTATTAGATATGATGAGCCGCTGACAAATGTACCTCCATAGATTGATACATCTATATCAACACCTGAAAGATAAAAATCACCTAAAGTAGATGAATTGTTTAAAAACGTTCCTCCATAGATGTTGATCGATGAATAATCATAATCGGTGTACACAAGAGGTATATAACTATCTTTTATGCTGCCTCCAAATATATTTAATGTATTGTTATCAGTTAATCTAATAACACCTAATGCATTATTAGTTGATGAATATGGATAAGTGATGGTTCCTCCATACATATTAAAAGTAGCATCAATTCCAAGAGATACTGTTGTTAGATATGTATTCGTATTTGATGTAACAACTAAACCAGATGTATATGAAGTTCCATTATATGAATTTGATGTTAATCCATCTTGGCAATCATATAAAGAAAATGTTGCTTCAGTATTAACTCTTATTGGATGAGCTAAATAATCACTATCTACTGTTAATATATTTCCATTTAAACATAGATTAACTTCATTTTCTCTAGCAACACCAAGATAATTACTTAAAGTTAAATCAGATGTTAAATAATAGTTTCCACTTTCTAAAGTAGTTGATGCATTAGATGTTGTTAAAACATCCCAAGTTCCATCTGCATGATCATGTGTATCTAAAGTTAAAGAAGATACATTTGAATTATTATTTGTATGTGTATTATTGATAGATAGATGAGGTGTTTCTATAACATTAGATGAAGCGATACTAAAAGAATTAGATACCAACATCATTCCACTGAATATAGTTAACATACTCAATTTGAAAATGTTTCGTGGTTTCATAATTGATAAACTTTAACATAAACTTATACGAAAACAAAGACATATGTCAAATATTTTTTCACACAATAGGGACACTTACTTACTTATATTTCTAATAAAAATGTGTTTTTACCCAAATCCACATTTTTAATTTGACCTTCATATGCTAATTTCTTAAGTGAACTTTCAATAGATTTAACACTTAAACTTGGACAAAATTAAATACTTTGAGATTTTGTAAACTTATCAATAATAGTAGATTTAGAAAGTTATGCAAAATAATATTTCATACAATTTAGATAAAAATTGATGATAGATAGTTTTAAATTGTATTAATTAACAACGGTGTTAATCAAAAAGTATGATAAAATCACGTAAATTTTATGAAAAATTTTTTTACAGTGTCAAAAATAAATTGTTTTTAAATGATTTACTTGTCATTTTTGCAATTTAATTATCATTTAAAATTCATTAGTAAGTGAACATTAGTTAGAAAAATGTAGCTCTTTGCAAAATAACGATGTTTCAGTGGAGATACCTAAAAACCTTAGTTCAAAAAGTGTGCAGTTGAGTAGGGACA
>CAZJPX010000056.1:0-5069 GCA_964548325.1 uncultured Staphylococcaceae bacterium | reverse complement strand
CTTAAAATCCTTTGGTAGCGATACCGTGCCGGTTCGAGTCCGGCCTCGAGCACCAATATGAATTGTACCCCTTTTATTGGATTTCGAAGGTCCAAAGAAAGGGGTTTTTATTACTATTGAAATTTACGTATTAAAACATTTCATTTAAAATATTTGCTTTCTACAATGATTTTTAAATGAAAATGTTGTATTTAATCTTAGGAAAAATTCTATAGATATTAAATTTATATTTATATTTAAAAAAAAAATAACATAAATTTAATATTTATTTTGGTTTAATAGAAATAAATATTTTAGAAAGGAACAAACATCTATGAAAGAGGTTGTATTAACAAGAGAAGAAATTGATGAAATTTGTAAACGACTGGCAAAGGAGTTAGAAGCAAAATTTAAAGGAAGTGAAAAGGTTCCTGTGTTTATAGGTGTATTAAAAGGTGCATGTCCGTTTTTTATGGATTTGATGAGATATTATAGGCTTCCATGTAAAATAGATTATATTCAAGTTTCTTCATATCATGGAACATCATCTACTGGTGTTATTCATCTAAAAAAAGAATTAACTGAAGATGTGAATGGGAAAGATGTTGTTCTTGTAGAAGATATAATAGATGCTGGTTTAACACTTGCATATTTAAAACAATATTTTGAAGTTAAATTCAATCCTAAATCGATTACAATTGTTACATTGGTAGATAAAAAACCACTTCGAAAGGTTCCTTTAGAATCCGATTATGTTGGTGTAACTTTAAATGAAAATAAATTCCTAGTAGGTTATGGATTAGATTATAAAGAACTTGTTAGAAATACGGAATGTGTCTACGTTCCTGATAAAAAAGAACTCGATGAGTGGGATCGCATTCTTGCAAAAGATGAAAAAGCCAAATAGATATTATCTATCTTTTCTTTTAACAAATTAATTTATATATAATTTCTAATTTAATTCAACATCATATTCAACAGAATAATATATTTCATATGGAGTAGTTTCTCCATCAACAGTTTGTTCTGCTTCATATGATAGTTCGATTAATAAACCATTGATTGCATAGACTGCATATGCATTTCCAAAAAAAGAACCTTCGGCTGTTGTTTGGTCGATAGTAACATCAATTTTAAAATAATTTCCATATGTAGAATATGATACGTCTGTTTCAGAAGCATGCTTGGTTAGCGTAGCATACATGTCTTCATTATATTTAATGTATTCTAGTATGCTATTTGAGTGATTAGAGAAAGTGGTTTCAGAATCAACTAATTCACCAATTGTCTCTGTCGCAGTACCATCTAAGTTATTTACTACTACATATTCATGATATCCTTCCACTTCAATATAACTTTCGTGTTTTAATTCCGTTCCAGATATCTCAATTGTGCTCTTATAAAAATATAAATTCTTGTTATCAAAATTGATGTATGCTTCAGTTATTGTTTTATCTTCATTATCTAAACTTTCAAATTTAAAAATTAAAGTATCAATATCATTAACAGCTCTATCAGCATAAAAATTGTTAATAATTTGATTTGCTTCCTCCTCTGTTATATCTGTATATTTAGAGAAATCTAGTGCCTCATTTTTATCAATAACAATTTTACCGCCACACGAAAACAATGAAAAAGCAAAAATTGCAACTACACCAAAATAAGTAAGAATCTTTCTTTTCATATTTGTTCTCTCTTGTTTATTATAAAAGGCTTAAAGTTTTGTTAAGTATCAAACCTTTAATTCATTAACATCTATAAAAACCTTAATATTTTAAATAAACTTGCTAATTTAATATATTTTCATTAACTTTCTTCAACTGAAAGAGTTGATATTTTATCTAAATCGACATTATATTCAGCTGAATAATAACCTGTATTAGTTGCACCGACGGTAAACGAAATTTCCCCCATAGGTATTGATAATTCATCATTGTAAGCACCATATGCATATATTAACAATCCATCACCATTGTAGATAGCATATGCAGAACCTGGTGTAGAAGTGGTTGTCTCTGACTCTTCCTCATCCAAAATCTCATTTAAAATTAAATCAATTTTAAGATAGTCTCTATATGTAGAATATGAAATATCCACTTCATATTCTTCGCTTAATTGGTCTAACTCAAATATAGTATTCTCACTATATGCAATTTCAGAGAAAAGACTTGAAGAGTAAGTATCAACTGTTGATTTTGCCTCTTCTAAAGTTAGGTCGTTGGTTATAAATTCAGAATCTATAAGATATTCTTCCTTATATGAATCTCCTGAACCATTAATTAAAAAAGCATAAGACGAAGGATATATGGTAGACGAAATTTCCGTTTCGGAGTAATCGCTACTATATAAATACAAAGATTCATCTCTAAAATCAATTTCTTCTCTTGTTTCAGATGCACTTGAAATGGAAATGCCTACTAAACCTTCAATACTATAATTATTTTTTGTTTCATAAACTAATGTATCTAGTTCATTAAATGCAGTTTCAACATCATATGAATTAATAATCTCGTTTGCTGCTTCGTCTGTAATCTCAGAATAATTAGATACATCTAATTCAGTGCCATCACGCACTGAACTATCAGATCCAGGATCATCATTATTGGTATTAGAGTTGTTTAGATCACAGGATAATATCGAACTAGTAAGAATAACTGCTGCTCCAATATAAGCAATAAACTTTCTTTTCATCTTTTAACTCCCTCCTAAGAATATCGAATTTATATCAAAATAAGTATTCAAAATCAATAATTAATATCAAAATAATGGCCATATTTCATGATTTTAAAATATGTCATTAATAAGATAGTTTAGCAGCTATTACAATATAATTAATGCCATATATATTTATCAAATATATTTGATATGATTGATTGTTAAAAAAGTATACTGATCAAAAAAATATATTTATTTGCTGTTGCAATAATTTATTATATTAAAACTCAGCACCTAAAGATTGTAACCCTTCATATGCAAATAATGTGTTGTTTATTAAATAAACATCATACATATCTCTATCTATGAAGAATGAGATAATCAAATCTAACAGATTAAATTTAATATAGTTATATCCAAGTGAATTGAGAAGTGTGATAATTTCTTTTTCAGATAATTTCATTGCAATAGCAAAACCTAAAACACAGTTTTTAGATGGAATATATGTAGGATCATTTACCAATCTATTAAATGTAGCTGTCGATAAGTTTCCCCTCAATATTAAATCATCATCACTTGTATTAGTTGTCTTTTGAAATTTTCTAATAGTCTTGACAAGTTCTTTATTGTCTTTAGCGGTGGCTACATCTTTTTCTTCTTTTGAAACAGAATATTTATTTGTTTCAATTATGTATCGAGTTAACTCCTCTTGAAGCTGATCTTGTATTAATGATGGATATTGTTTAAAGAAAACAATGTAAACAACATCATTCTTATTCTCATATAAATACTTCAATATTTCTTTTTGAGCTACATCAAAGGCTTCTTTAATTGGATAATTAAACTCTCCACTTAAAAGAGGAAAAGCAATTGAATGATAATCGTGTGATTTTAATATCTTAAAACATTCTTTATATGTGCTTCTAAGTAGTTTTTCTTCATTATGTTTTCCGTTTGTATAAACTGGAGCAACAGCATGAATGAGAATTTTACAATTAGTTAAATTAAAACAAGGTGTTTCAACAGCTTTACCTGGATCACAATATCCGATCTTTTTACAAGCATCGGCTAATTCTTTATCACCAGCTTTATGAAATATTGCTCTTCCAACTCCTTCGACCATCAATAATCTAACATTTGCTGGATTAACAATGGCATCAACTTTCATTGAAACTAAATCACCTTTTAATAAATAAAATGGCATAATAACACTTCCTTTTTCTGCATTATTCTATCAAATTTAAATATGGATTTCTAACATTAAACAAATAGTGGTTTCTTGAATGATTATTAAATGACACTTAACCATTAAACCTAGTATTCATTATCATATTTTTTTATTTTTTTTAATATTTTAAAATATTTACATTTAAGGAGATTTTGTGAATGAAAATTTGTTTAATTGTAGATGATAACGCTGGATATACAGAAACTGAAGCTAAAAAACTTGGCCTAACTGTTATACCTATGCCTATATTAATAAATGATGAAACACATTTTGAAAATAGAACTATCGATACTGAAACATTCTATAAAAGAATGGCAGCAAACGACGATATTAGAACATCTCAACCTTTCATTAGTGAGATATCAAATACTTGGAAAGAAAAACTAAAAGAATATGATCAAATTATCCATATGCCAATGAGCAGTGGCTTATCTGCTTCTTGTGAAAATGCTATCGCTTTATCTGAAACCGACGATTTTAAAGGAAAAGTATTTGTTGTAGATAACCACCGTATTTCTATCACATTAAAAACCGCTGTAGAAGATATCTTCAATTTAATTAAAGCAGGATATGAGGGATCGGAAATCAAAAAGATTATGGAAGACACTGGTTTTGATTCTACAATCTACATCATGGTTGACACGATGAAATATTTAGTAAAGGGTGGAAGATGCACAAAAGCAGCTGGTGCCCTTGCTACTTTTTTAAACATCAAGCCGGTCTTAACTATTAAAGGTGAAAAACTAGATGCCTATAAAAAAGTAATTGGACCAAGACAAGCTCAAAAAGTGATGATGGATGCTATTAAAAATGATTTAACTACCAAATTTAAAGACTTCCCAAGAAACGAGATGGTTTTTGGTATGGCATACACTTATAACCTTGAATCTGCAAATGAATTTAAAAAACAAGTACTAGCAGAATTTGGTTTAACCCAAGATCAAATACTGTTGGATCCATTATCTTTAAGTGTATCAACTCACATCGGTCCTGGTGCACTCGCTATTGCTGTTACCCATAAACTTCAAGTTAAAAAGAAATAAAAAGTACATAATATTGTATTAAAATATAAATATGTCAGATCGCGGTATGAAAAAATACCTTCCTTTTTCTTCGTTGGTAGAACATGGTAAATATATTAAAAAAGCGATTTATGAAAAAAATAAAGAACCAAAACCAGAGTTAACTCCTGATGAAGAAGAAAAAA
>CAZJPX010000055.1:0-5082 GCA_964548325.1 uncultured Staphylococcaceae bacterium | reverse complement strand
TCTTTAAGTTTAGACTTCTGAATTAGAGTTGTTCTTGTTGAGTCTATTCCTTTTTGAATACCAATCAATATTATTTCATTTAATTGAGGATTATTTTGAGCCCAATCATATGCAACATCGAAATCATATACAAACAAAGTAGATAACACCCACCCTTCTGCCATTTGAACATAATATCTAGAATCATTTTTGAATGAATTTAATGTCTTTTGTGTATATGCTCTATCTTTTGTATAATGCAACATTAAAACATAACCAAGTCGCACGACATATTCGTTCTCATAAGATATTAAATTCAAAGCATCCTCAAAGGATGCTTGTTTTAATATTGTAGCAACAGAATCAGGTATTGCCCAAGTATCTATTAAGTGAGCGTTGTTAGTATAAAATCTAAGTTTATCTTTGGTTTCCTTAATTCTTTTAATTGATATTATGAAATAAAGAAGTGTGACTTCATATATTGAATTTAAATCAAAATTAGTGAAATCTATGTCCTTATATTTTCTAGCAAGGAATTTTATATCTTTGCTTTTTACACCAAATACTTCTTTGTTGGTATTTAATAAGGTATCGCTAAATTCAGATCTATCTTTGTCTTGATGACTTTTTATATCTTTTACAAATTCATCGTATAGATTAACTTCAATCTTAGGAGGTGGAACTACAACCTTAGGTTCCTCTTTAACTGGTTTAGGAGTTGGTTCATCTACTACCTTAACTTCTTCTTTATCTACTGGTTTAGGAGTTGGCTCTTCAACAACTTTTACCTCTTCTTTTGTAGGTAGAGGAGAAGGTTCTGTAGCTCTTGTAGCAGCAGTTGTGACATTGACATCGACGACCATTTCTTTTCTTGCTTGTTTTAATGCTGATAGACGTTCAGATTTTCTTAATTCTTTTTCAGCTTCTCTTTCTTCGGTATTTGAAGATAACATCAATGTAATAGCAATAACTATTGCTCCAATAATTAAAAGGAAGACTCCAAGCCAAGTGAGAGTTAATCCAAATCCAAATGCAGAACTCAAAGCATCGTTTGCATTTTCAAAGACGTTATTAGGTATAAAAACATAATCACCAATTAAACCACAAACAATTAAAATTAAAGATGCTAAAATGATTGCTCCACCAAATAGCATCAATAGTTTTTGAAAAGGAGTGAAACCATGTCTTGATAGTTTCACTTCCTTATTTTTTTTGTTTAAATTTAATTCATCTTTTTTAGCCATTTTAAAATGTTAAATAATAATGATATGTTTCAAATAATTTTGAAACTTATGCTTTTGTTGGATCAGCACCAGCTTCTTGTTGTTCTCTAAGTTTTTTAGAATCTTCAATAAGTTCGGTTAAAAGAGGACCATAGATTGTTTTATAATTTTCTTCGGAATCTCTTATTAAAGCAGAAATCTTTGTGTTTGCTTCGTTTACGCAATCAGCAAATGTTTTACCAGTTGGTACTTGACGTCTTGCTGACATGATTTCCACTGCATGGAATAAGGCATCTGATGCATCAGTATACACAGCATCATTTGAAATAGAATCTCTTTTTACAAGTTCAAGTAAACCAGCAAGCTTATTTAAATCTCCCTGGATGAAATTTGATTGAGGAGTATCAGCTCCGTTAGCTTCTCTTTTTAATTTTTGGAATTCATCAAATTGAGTGAATATCTCTCTACTCAATGTTAAAAAAGCAACAGCGGTGAAATATCTATTAGCAGAAGCTCTTAAAGAAACTAATTTTTCAAGCTCTTCAGCTGGTACTTTAAGTTCTGCTTGATGCTCACGTGCATAATTAACATGAATGTTAACAATGTTATTTAATTCTCTATAAGCAGGAATGGATAATTCAAAGATCTTTGAATTTTGTCCATGATCTACTCTTAAACCTTCGTTAGCAACCTTAATAACAGTTGAGTTTTCTCCATAAAATTCATTACCAAAAGTTTCAAGTCTTTCTTTTAACTTTTGTCCTGGTTCACCATTGTTATCAATAAAGTTCTTCAATGGTGTGTTGAGTTTAAGTTCATTGATAATTCCGTTTTGTTTATAACGATAAAAATTGAGGTCGTATCCTCCATCACGAGTAATCGTGTATTCTAATGTGTCTCTAATCAATGAAGCATAGTATACGAACGAAACGACAACTCTACTAATGTTTTCCATAATCTTACGTCTTAACTCCTTTCACTTTTTAAATTTATTAATAAAATATTTTACTATTTTTTATAAATATATCTAGATAAATCTTCAAAATTCCTCACAACATATTTAGCTTTCTCTTTAACTGACTGTGGCGCATGATGCATGCAGAAACTGTTTTCATAGAATTCATTAAACATTGAAACATCATTCCCGCTATCTCCTATAACATAAATATCTTGCTTATTTATTTTAAAATCATTGCAGAAATCAATTAAAGTTTTAGCTTTTCCTGTTCCATGTGCTGTTATTTCTATGAGGTTTTTAGTCCATACATACTCGAGTCCAGGTTTTTCTTTTTTAAGAATTTCTGTGACTTCACATGCTAAATTTCTTCTTTTCTTTCCAAGCCCAAAATATAACATGACCTTAAAAATACTACCGTTTGCTAATTCTCTATTGTATGATGCATCTGTATAATCATGTTTTTCAGCGTACGTTTTTTGAGCAGCATAATATGCTTTAAAAGATCCAACGATAAATCTATTTTTATATTTAAGTCTTGTGAAAAGACCTTTATTGGTCATGATAAATACACCTGGTATTTGATATCTATCCCATACCCAATCGATAACTTCTTTTGCAAATTTGTTAGGTAATGTTACTTGTTTAATTATTTTTTTATCTGAATATACAGCAGCACCATTATATGCAATGATTCCACAATCTCTTCCAATTTTTTTATTTGTTTTATACCCAAAATCTAAAGATCTACCTGTAACTAGTATGACTCTACCTCCTCTATCAATAAATGATTGAAGAAAATAGAGGTTTTTACCATGAATTAGGTTTTTACGATCTTTTGGGTAAAATAATGTTCCATCTAAATCTGTTGCAATAACTTTGTTCATATACGCATGTATTTTTATACCTCAACAGCATGCATAATTTTAATTAAACAAATGTTGAATATCAACTTTTATACGACCTTCACATCATTATCGGCTTGGATTAAACCATAGCCTTCATCTTGTCTTTTATAAACAACAGAAATTCTTTCATCTTCAGAATCGAGGTATAAATAAAAATCGTGTCCAATCGATTCCATCTCTAAAATTGCATTATCTACACTCATTGGTTTCAAATGATATGTTTTTGTTTTTATAACTTCTGTTTCAACATCTTTTGATTTTTCTTCTTTTATTGACTCATATAATATCGCTTTACCAATTCCATCTCTTTCTCTTCTTTTTAAGAGTTTGGTTTTTAGTTTTCTCATTTGACCTTCTAATTTATCAATAGCTAGATCAACAGCAGAATATAGATCTTCATGCCATACCTCTGCTCTAAATGTCGTATCTTTTGTAAAGATGGTTACTTCTACTTTTGCGCCTTTAGATCCGTTTTTATAACTTCTAACTACTGCTCTACAATCAACTTTTTCACTAGCAACAAAATATTTGTCCATGCGAGAAAGTTTCTTTTCAATGGTAGAAGAAATACCTTTAGTTACTTCAATATTTTTTCCAACTATTTGATATTTCATATTATGAGTATCCTCCTATGTAGATACCTTAATTATAGCCTAGAATTTAATTTTTTTATAGATGTATCTTAATTGAATTTAATACTTTTTGAGTTCTTTCTTTATTTTGTTTATATCATCTAATTTTTCAAAAGGAAGATTTAAATCTGGTCTTCCAAAATGACCATATGTAGATAAATCTGCATATTTAAATGTAGGTTTTTTTAAATCAAATTTTTGTATTATTGCCCCAGGTCTAACATCAAATATTTCTTTAATTATGTTTAATATAATTTCATTTGAATATTTACCTGTCTTAAACGTTTCAACATTGATACTACATACATCTGATTTTCCAATCGCATAAGATAATTGGATTTCAATTTTATCAGCTACTTGAGCAGCTACTAGATTTTTAGCTATGTATCTAGCCATATATGCAGCACTTCTATCAACTTTTGATGGATCTTTTCCGCTGAATGCTCCACCTCCATGCCTTGCATATCCTCCATACGTATCAACTATTATTTTTCTTCCAGTTAATCCTGTATCACCAAGAGGACCTCCAATTACAAATTTACCTGTAGGATTAATTAAAAATTTAAAATCTGTATTTAATTTGAAAGATTTAGCCACATTTTGCATGATTTTATTATGAATAAAAGCCTTAAATTCATTTTCATCATAGTTAGGATCGTGTTGTATAGACATCAAAATAGTATCAATTCTTGTCTTATTTTTATCCGTATAATCTATTGTCACTTGAGATTTCATATCAGGTCTAGCATATTTAAAAATACCTTCTTTTCTAAGTCTACTAGCTTCTCTAACAAGCTTATGTGCAATACCTATCGCAAGAGGCATATATCCTTTGGTCTCATTTGAAGCATAACCAAACATTATTCCTTGATCACCAGCACCTTGTTCTAAGATATTTTCTTTTTTTATTCCTTGTAAAATCTCTAGAGATTGACCTTTGATAAGATTGATGATGTTGACATTTTTATAATTAAAACCATATTCATCCTTATCATATCCGATATTTTTTATAACGTTTCTTGCAATTCTTTCAACATCAATCTTATCAAAGTTGATGCATGTTATCTCACCTCCTATGACAAGTGTATTTTCACTAACAAAACATTCGCAAGCAACATGAGCATTTTCATCAAGTTCTAAACATGCATCAAGGATGGAATCTGAGATTTGATCACATATCTTATCTGGATGCCCTTCGCTTACACTTTCAGATGTAAATAAAATTTTTTCTTCCATAGTCAATCTCCTTGTTTTGTTAAAAATCCTTTTAAAAGCAAATCTTTTTTTATAAAAAAGACCTTCCACATTTTATGGAAGGTCTACATAAATCATCTTCACATAACTTATCGTTCAAAGTGTGGTACTTTGCTATTAGAAGCACTTAC
>CAZJPX010000054.1:0-5174 GCA_964548325.1 uncultured Staphylococcaceae bacterium | reverse complement strand
CCACTATCTCCAACAAGTCCAGTGAAAAAATAGTATGCAGCTTCTTTTGATAATTGATAATTTCCTTTTAAATTAACAAGCATATTAACTACAAATTCAGATGCTGCAACAAATTCCGTATTAGTTATAGGCAAATCAAATAAATTGTCTTCGGTTGCAGGATGATGGTCAATTTTTATTTTGTATGTTCCTTTTTCAAATCGAGGATCAGCAATTCTTCTTTTATGACCAACGTCAACAATAATTGCAAGAAAAGGTTTATCAAACCATTCATCTTTTAATTTATCGGTTTGAGGATATAAGCCATTTGGAGTGAAGACTGAATGATTATCCCCAAGAACTTTTACATCTTTATTTTTAAAATTATCTTTAATCCAAGTTGCTAAACCAAATTGAGTACCAAGTGCATCAAAATCTGGAATGATATGTCGAAAAATTGCAATTCGATCAAACTTTTTTATTTGTTTTAGAATTGTTTTATAAGCAGATAAATATGGTTTACCATATTCATAAATTAAATTCTTTTCTATTTGCACTTCGCTTTCCTTTCTTTTTCTTTTTCCAAATATAATTTATAAGCATCAGTTGCTAGCATTATTTCTTCATTAGTTGGAATGATAGCAACCCTTATTGGACTATCAGGTTTAGAGATTAATCCTTCTTTTCCATAGCAAACCTCTTTATTTAATTTGTAATCAATTGATAGGTTCAATGCTTTTTCAACATTTTTAAGAATTGGCTCTCTAGAAATTGCACTGTTTTCACCAATTCCAGCAGAGAAGATAATCAAATCACATCCGCCAAGTCTAACATAGTATTGACCAATATAATCACAAACTCTTCTAACCCAAAGTTTAATAGCAATGGTAGATTTTTCATCACCTTTTAAAAATTTCTCTTCGATATCTCTAGAATCATTTGAAACTTCACTCACTCCATATAATCCACTCTCTTTATTTAGCTCTTGAAATAGAGTCTCGTTATCTTTACCAGTGACTTTTAAAAGTTGATAGTAAACAGAAGGATCCATATCTCCAGTTCTGGTGTTCATCATGATACCTCCAAGTGGAGTTAATCCCATCGAAGTAGCGACGCATTTACCTTTCATCGTTGCAGTGATGCTTGCTCCGCTTCCTAGATGACATATGATCATTCTTTTTAATGGTCTATCTTTGATATATTTCTCTCCTTGAATAGAAAGATACTTATGAGAAGTTCCATGAGCTCCATATCTTCTTATCAAATATTTTTTGCTGTATTTAATAGGAATCGGAAATAAATAATCTTCTTCTTCCATTGTTTGATGGAAAGCAGTATCAAAGACAGCTATTGCTGGAGTGTTAGGTAAGACCTTTTTAAATGCTTCATATCCTGTCAAATGAGCTTGGTTATGAAGAGGAGCAAGAGGAATTAAAGATCTAATTTTTTCGACTGTATCTTCATTAAATTCAGTCGATCTATCAAAATAGGGTCCCCCTTGAACAACTCGATGACCGGTCGCTTTAATTTCATCTAAACTTTTTATTATTTTTTTATTTAAAAGAGCATCCATTACAATTTTAACAGCTACTCCATGATCTTTAACTGGAACAATAGTTTTTTCTTTGATGCCTTCATGTGTGATTTGAAAGATACCATCATCATGTCCGATTCTTTCGACTATACCATTACAGATAACGGTCTCTTTTGGCATTTCATACAGTTTAAATTTCAAACTACTTGATCCACAATTAACAGCCATAATTTTGCTCATGTACAAAAATCTCCTTTGCTAAGTACTAGATAATTATAAAACAAAGAAGGGTTATTTTAAACTTTTAACCTATCTTAAATTGCTTTAATGTAAACAAGTTTCATAAAATGAAAATATTTTCATGATTTTTCATTATTTTCAAATATCTCTATATTTATCTATAAAAGAAATATATGTTTTGTTAAAATTATTAAAAGGAACAAACTGATGAACGAAAACAATTTAAAAGAATATTTAAATGGTGAATCGATTGATGCTTTTAAATATTTTGGTGCGCATTTTGAAAAAAGAGAAATAATAAAAATTGTTGATACACCTTCAAAAAACGATCCTAAAAAAATTAAAAAAGTTAAGAAATCAGAAATAGTTCAAGGTGTTGTTTTTAGACTTTATGCTCCAAGTGCAACTGATGTCAGTGTGATTGGAGATTTTAATAATTGGGATTCAACAATTCATAAGATGGAAAAAGTCCATGAAGAAGGAGTTTTTGAAATTTTTATTGAGGATTTGCACAATTATTCTTTTTATAAGTACCATTTTAAGAATGCCAAAGGTGAGTATGTAGACAAGGCAGATCCGTTTGCTTTCTTATCAGAATATCGACCAGGAAGCAGTTCTAGAATATTTAATATAGAAGGATTCATATGGCATGATCGACCATATTTAAATAAGAGAGATCGAAACTTTGATCGACCAATGTCAATCTATGAAATTCATCTTGGAAGTTTTAAAGGACCAGTTAATGGTAGATATCTATCTTATGAAGAAGTTGCTGATTATTTAATTCCATACATAAAAGATCTTGGATATACACATGTAGAGATAATGCCGATCACTCAGTATCCTTTTGATGGTAGTTGGGGCTATCAAGCGACTGGATTTTATAGTGTAGATTCAAGATATGGAAACCCATTTCAATTGATGAGTTTTGTCGATAGACTACATCAAGCAGGAATTGGAGTGATCTTAGATTTTGCTCCAGTCCATTTTGCAATTGATGAATGGGCATTGATTAATTTTGATGGAACACCTTTATTTGAATATGATGATGAACATATGTTTTCACCTTGGGGGTCATGCTACTTTAATCTTAAAAAGGGGATGGTTAAATCTTTTTTAATGTCTGCGATGAACTATTTCATCGAGTACTTTCATTTCGATGGAATTAGATGTGATGCGGTGAGTAATCTTCTTTTTTGGGAAGGAGATAAACGAATTGGAGATAACATAGCAGGAGTAGAATTTGTTAAAAAATTAAATGAAAAAATTCATGCTACACATCAAGATGTGATGATGATTGCTGAAGATTCAACCGATTATCAAGGAGTCACTAAACCCCTTGAACAAGGAGGACTAGGATTTGATTATAAATGGGATCTTGGATGGATGAATGATAGCTTAAAATATTATTCTAAAAATCCAACGTCTAAGAAGAATAAAAAGAATCATGCTTTTCTAACTTTTTCAATGTCATATTTTTATTCTGAAAACTTTCTTCTTCCTCTTTCTCATGATGAGGTAGTACACGGAAAGAAAACAATTTTAAATAAGATGTTTGGTACATATTCTGATAAATTTGCCCTTGTAAGAAATTTATATACCTATCAATTCACTCATCCAGGTAAAAAACTTAACTTCATGGGAAATGAACTTGGAACATGGGAAGAGTGGAATGAAACTAAATCTTTACCTTGGGAGTTGAAACGATTTAATAAACATCACGGTGTTTCAAGATTGACTCGAGATTTAAATTTGATATATCGAGCTGAGAAAGCGATGTATTTTGAAGAATATAATCTAATCCACTTTAACTGGTTAATGGTAGATAATAAGAAGGAATCTATTTTTGTCTTTGAAAGAAGAGTTGGAGATTCACATTTAGTGTTTGTCTTCAATATGACTTCAAAAAATTATGAAGATTATGGTATTCCAATTTTCCGAGAAGGTGTATATTATGAATTGTTCAACTCTGATAAAGATATTTATGGGGGAAGTAATATTTATAACAAAAAAAATATTGAAGCTAAAAAAGATAACAAGGAAGATAAAACATTGAAACTAAGAATCAAATTAGCAGGTTTTGCAGCTTGTATATTCAAATACATAAATGATTAATGAAAGGAAGAAGTTAAATGTTATTTAAGGATAAAAATGAATTTGCCAAATTATTCGTTAATAGAATGATTGCAAAATATGGAAGAGAACCAAAGGATGCCCACATCTTAGAAAAATATGAAATATTAGGAGAGATGGTGAGAGATTTTGCTGGTACTAATTGGAGAAATACGAGAAGTCACGTCATCAATAAAAAACAAAAACAATTGATATATTTCTCAATGGAATTTTTAATTGGAAGACTATTGACAAATAATATGATGAACCTTGGAATATTTGATATCTGTAAAGAAGGTCTTGAGATTCTTGGAATAGATATAGCTGAACTTGAAGATGTGGAATCTGATGCCGGTTTAGGAAATGGAGGTCTAGGTCGTCTTGCGGCTTGTTTTTTGGACTCAATTGCATCTTTAGGATATCCAGGAAGTGGAAACTGCATCAGATATGAATATGGATTTTTTAAACAAAGAATCATCGACCAAAAACAAATTGAACTACCAGATCATTGGTTAACAAACGGCTTTGTTTGGGAAGTTAGAAAATCGAAACATTCATGCGAAGTCGAATTTGGAGGACATGTCGAAACATATTTAAAACCAAACGGTGATTATGGACATCGATTAGTTAAAGCGACGAAAATAACTGCTTGTCCATATGATGTATCAGTTGTTGGATATCAAAACGGTGTGGCGACCAACCTTCGACTTTGGTCTGCTCAACCAAGTGAAGAAAATATGACCAATGGTATTTCATTTGATGAATATTTATCTACATTAAAAGAACTATCACATGGTCTATATCCAGATGATACAACAGAACATGGAAAACTACTTAGACTTAGACAACAATATTTCTTTGTTTCAGCTGGACTTCAATCTGCAATTAGAGGTCATTTGAGAGTATATGGAACATTGGATAATTTCCATGAAAAATATGTCTTCCAGTTAAATGATACTCATCCAATTCTTGCTATACCAGAACTCATGAGATTACTCATCGATATATATGGATATCACTGGGATGATGCATGGAATATTGTTTCAAAATGTATCGCTTATACTAATCACACCATCATGCCTGAAGCTCTTGAAAGATGGCCAATCCAATACTTCCAACGACTTGTACCTCGTTGCTACATGATCATTGAAGAAATTAATAAAAGATTCTTAGTGTGGATGAGTAAAAATAACGTTAGTGAAACAGAATACTACAATATGAGAATCATCAAAGATGGTGTAGTTCATATGACAAATCTTGCTATTGTTGCATCTTTTTCTGTCAATGGTGTTGCAACAATACATACAAA
>CAZJPX010000053.1:0-5210 GCA_964548325.1 uncultured Staphylococcaceae bacterium | reverse complement strand
TCTGATCCGTTTGGTCCATCATCTGAGTTATTTCCAGCATAACTTATTGATTCAAAAGGTGCGATCGTATGGAATGCATCTTGAGCAAATGCTAAGAATTCTTCAATTGTTATTTGATCAATTAGATCATCCCATCTTTCATCATCCCAATCGGCAAATTTGAAATCATATATTGTATAGCCGTTATCAACACCCCATTCAAATTCTGAGGTATCATCATCAGTTGCAAGATCAATGAAATCATTTCCAAGTAAGGTTGCAAGTCTACCAGATGCCGATAGTCCTGCATATGACTCTGGGAATGTTCCATCCCAATTAGATCTTGTTAAATATGTGACAGTAGTACCACCGATATCATCAGAGAAGGTATTTAAATCCATCGAATAATCATCATCATTACTCAATTGATTTGTAACTTCATATCCAGTACTACTAACTGAGAATGTCTCAACATCTTTACTCCAGGTCCATGAAGCAGTTTTGGATGAATCACCAGCAGCATCCATTCCATCACCTGTTGAATATCCTTGAGCAGCAAGAATATTATTTAATGCATCGTGAGCATCATCTCCGATCGAGAAGTAATATGTTCCTTCATCGAGAATATATGTTTCTTCAGTATATTCATCGTAGGATGCAAAGTTTGCAAGATCGACATATAAAGTGATAGTTTGACTTTCATTTGGATCAAGGAGATCTGTCTTTTCAAAATCAATCAATTGAATGGCACTCTTTTCTACTCCACCTTCAATATATGGAGCTTGTCCATAAAGTTGAATGACTGATTTTCCAGGTACTGAACCAGTATTTCTAACCGTGACTTCTACTTCAAATGGCTCTGTCTTATCAAGAGTAGAAGCTTCAAGAGCTGTTGTATCTACACTGATTGTTTGTTCGAATGTAGTATATGAAAGTCCATATCCAAATGGATAAATGATTTCATTATTATAATCCCAAGTACCAGCTACTGTACCGATTTGATAATCGGAAGTGGTGTATGTACCAGCACTTGCATATGATGGATTGCTTCCAGTTCCAGTTACGATATCACTATATCTTGTTTCATAATATCTATAACCAGCATAGATTCCTTCTGCTTCTACCAAATATGAGTTAACATTCTCATCAGCAGTGAAATCATCTGCGTTTTCCCATGGAATATTTCCAAATGATTGTAATGCTGGATTGGTTGCATTATTTACTACATAGGTATCACCTAGATGTGCACTAGGATTAACTTCACCTGTTAAAACTTTTGCAACGTTATACCATCCATATGCACCTGGATGCCCTGCCCAAACGATAGCATCGATTCCATCATCATCAACTAATTCTTGGAATTCCATCGTATTAGTTGCATTGATGATGACGATAACTTTATCGCAATTAGATTTAGCTTCTTCAATTATTGCTTTTTCTTCTACTGATAATCCCATGATGTTACCAGTAGTTGTGACTTGTCCAGAATCAGCTGCAGTAGATGCGGTACGATCTTGGATGTAGTAACTATTACTTTCTCCAGCTGGTCTTCCAACTACAACAACAGCGGTATCATATGTACTATATGCGGTGTTGTAGGAAGGATTTAATGCTGCCATCTCATCTAAGCTTAGCTCAAAGATTTCAGGAGTAGAACTATATAGTTCTGCATACTCTGGGGCTCCTCTTGCAGCGTAGAATGTCATGCCTGCAGTGTAATTTTCATATACTGCAAACATCTCTGGATTGAGGGTAAATCCTTCTGCTTCAAAACAATCATAAATTAGGTTGTCCATAACTGTTTGTCGGTCAGGGATCGATCCGAAGTTATTTCCATAAAGACATGCATAAGATCTAAGACCCATCATCGTGATATTAGATTCGGTATCCATATCAAGAGGTAATGCATTATCTTGGTTTTTAAGCAAGGCAACGGTCTCTTCACTTTGTTCTAAAGCATAATCACGGAACATGTTAAATGCTTCCTCTGCAGTAGTTGCAGTTTGCTCAAAAGTCCAAAGATCTTCATCGTCGTCTGAATAATCAGTGACAAGAGTCCAAGATGTGGTACCTAGCTGATCGTCAAGTGAGGTTGAATAACTTTCCATTATCAGTGCTGCGGTAATTGATATACCAAGCAAAAGACCAGAAAGCATCATCAACCCATGAAACGGATTAATTTTTTTCATAAAGTCTATCCTCCATATATACTTATGATAATAAAGCGCTCAATGTAAGCGCTTACATTCGTAAATATTCTATTATAATGAAAAACAAAAAATATGTTTTATGTCATATCTTGAAAATTAATTGACCTAACTTGTCATATCAAAATTATGGAATTGGAATAGTGATATTGGTGGAGAAGACACTATCTAATACCGTAAATGTGACATTCCCACCATATAATTTTACAATGTATTTAATAGATTTTGTGCCGTATCCATGGACTTCTTCGTTTTCTTTAGTGGTCAATGGCAAACCACTTAGGAATTTAATTTTATCGGTGGTAAAGTTTTCTTGATGGATGCAAAGAAAACCTTTTTTGTTGGATATATTTAGTTTAATAATTCTTAGATTTTTATCCTCAATCTTTGATGTCGCATCAATTGCATTGTCTAATATATTACCTAACAATGCTGTGATATGACTTGCATTTAAAAATTTAATAGCTTCACCATCACAAATATAAGATAGTTTAATATTTTTACTTAAGCATAAGAGACTCTTTTCGGTGAGTATCACATCAAGAATTGGATTTCCTGTTTTAGCAATATTCTCGTATATGTTAATGGTTTCTTTTAAATCATTATACATTTCATTTTGTTGATCTAATGGTAATTGGTTAATAATATTCATCTGTTGTTTGATGTCGTGAGCTTTTATATTAATCATTTCAATTGTTGAACTCATCTTCTCTTGTTCTTTTGCTTGAAGTTCGATGATATGTCTTAATTCTCTATTCTCTAGTTCATAATCAACTTTTTTAGTGTTAAGTTTTGATTGTTCAAAGACACCTGAAAAGATAAGAAGAGCGAAGATACAGGAAAGAATTGTGTATATCCTTGTAGTCCAATGCCACTCTACATAAGTTGGAAGTACTGCCGAAAGAACACCAACTACTAGTAAGACGAATAAACAAATCACAATTGAAAAAACCCCTGTTCTTTTTATATCGAATAGTTTAGGTTTTAAAATTCTAATCAAAACCATTATTAGATAAGTGACTAGAAATACAATATAGAACAACAATTGCGCATAATTATTTTCAAGATCTCCATTTGGCCAAATATTATCAAACAACAGAAACAAAAAGTTCCATGCAATATGTTGCAAGGCATATGCAGCACAAGCAAAGACAAATAAATTTAGAGGATTTTCTTTATAAAGAATTAAGCCAACTAAATAAACAATTATGTATACAATAAAGTAAGATAGAGGAAAAATTCCAATCTCAATTGAAGGAAGAAAATATAATGCTCCTCCTAAAACCATTAAAATGAGTGCTTTAAATGCAAAATATGCTCTTTTTTCTCGATGTATCATCATAATAAAAAATGCACCTAACAACTCCAAATAAAACGAATATAGGCCAAGTATTGTGACAGCTTCAATCATCTATTTAATATCCATGTTTAAAAATAACGTAAATCTATCTAGGAATAATTTTTTCTTGTTTCTAGATATTAGAAGATTTGTCCCATCATCTAATACGACAAAATCTTTATTAATCTTATCAACATACATCAGATTAACGATATAGCAGTTGTTACATCTAGCAAACATTCTACTATTCAATGTATCCTCTACATTTTTAAGTGAACCTCGATATTTATATTCATTATCAATAGTGTGAACTATAATATCATGATGAATAACTTCGATATAGGTAATGGATGAATAAAGTATTTTATAAACTCCACTTTTTAAAGTTAAAACTAAGTAATTTTTCTCTTTTCTATGCAAATTACGCATTATTTTTTTAATTTCTATTTGAAAGTCTTCATAAGAAATTGGTTTTAAAATAAAATCAAGAGCATTAACTTTATAACCATCTATTGCAAATTGTGATAGATTTGTAACAAAAACGATGATGACAGATGGATCAATTTTTCTTATTTTTTTAGCTATAGTTAAACCATCATCAGTTGGCAAAGCAATATCTAAAAAGATGACATCAATATCATCATCATAGTTTAATAAAAGTTCATTGCCATCAACATATGTCGATACATCAAAGTTTACTTTGTTTTCCTTTTGAAATTTCTTTAAATAAGAAAAATACGTATCGATAACATTCGTTTCATCTTCTACTATTACAATCTTCATAAGAAGTTCCTACTCTTTAAATATAATTTAAATTATATTGTTTATCAAATAAATAATTTAATTAGTTACTTAAAAAGTATACTAAAAAAAATCCAAATTTATGAAAAAAGTGGAGTTTTGTAAGATTTTTTTATAAATAAAGTTAATTTTTATAGTTTATCTTTGAACTCTTCCGCTAGCATCTCCACCTGCTAATTTTTTAACTTCATCGACAGTTACAAGATTGTAATCACCTTCTATAGAATGTTTTAAAGCAGATGCAGCAACTGCAAATTCGATAGCATCTTGAGGAGTGTATTTATTAAGCAAGGCATATATCATACCTCCAGCAAAAGAGTCTCCTCCACCTACTCTATCAACAATCCTCACATTATATTCTTTTGAGATGTGCGCTTTGCCATCATATAGTAGAGCGCACCATTTGTTGTCACTAGCTGATATTGATGTTCTAAGAGTTATACATACGTATTTAAAATTAAATCTATCCTTTAGTTGTTTAGCAACAGATATATATCCATCTTTTGAGATATTTCCTGCTTTGGTATCACTACCTTGAGCTTTAATTTGAAATACATCATATGCATCATCTTCATTAGCAAATAATACATCAACATATTCCATAAGTTGTGACATTACTTTATTTGCTTTTTCTTTTGACCAAAGTTTATTACGATAATTTAAATCACAACTTACAGTAATTTTTCTTTTCTTAGCTTCTTTTACAGCAGCTAATGTTAAATTTTGAGTCTCTTCAGATAGAGCAGGAGTAATACCTGTAAAATGAAACCAATCACATTTTTTAAAGATTTTATCCCAATCATAATCTTCACTAGAAGACGTAGCAAAGGAGGAATGAGCACGATCATATATCACCTTAGATGCTCTTTGAGATGCACCTTTTT
>CAZJPX010000052.1:0-5281 GCA_964548325.1 uncultured Staphylococcaceae bacterium | reverse complement strand
TTAGAAATCCATTTGAAGATGGAAATATCAAGAAAGTAGTTAAACCTCTACTTAATGAACTATCTGACTTAGAGAGTGAGGTATATCATGATTGATCGATATAAGATCAAAGAAATAAATGATATATTCCAAGAAAAGAATCGTTATAAAACTTTTTTGAAAATAGAATTAGCTAACTTAGAAGCTCTAGTTAGTTTAAATGTCATACCTCAAGATACATATCTAAAAATAAAACAAAAAGCAAAAATAAATCTAAATAGAATTCACGAAATAGAACAATCTACTAAACACGATGTAATAGCTTTCACTCGAAGTGTCGATGAACTTCTAGGAGAAGAAAAAAAATACTTTCATTATGGCTTAACATCAACTGATGTCGTAGATAGTGCATTAAGCATCATGTATTTTGATGCAACAAAAATCTTATTGAAAGATTTAGATAATCTTTTAGATATATTAAAATCAAAAGCACTTGAATATAAAGATCTACCTTGTATTGCAAGAACCCATGGAATGCATGCAGAAATTTCATCTTTTGGACTTAGATTTGCACGTTTTTTTGATGAAATAATGCGAAATAAAGAGAGATTAAAAACTGCAACTAGCGAAATGTGTCTAATTAAAATTGAAGGAGCTGTAGGTAATTTTGCATTCGTTGATAAGGAAGTAGAGACGCTAGTTGCAAAAAAATTTAAGTTAAAGACTCCACGCATCGCAACACAGGTTATAGCTCGTGATAACCACGCAAATTATTTAAATGCATTAGCTTTAATTGCTAGTTGTTTTGAAGATGTAGCAGTAGAATTTAGAAATCTATCTAGAACTGAAATAGGAGAGGTTGCAGAGGCATTCAGTAGTGGTCAAAAAGGAAGCTCTGCTATGCCACATAAAAAGAATCCAATCTCGTTTGAAAATATATGTGGGTTAGCTCGACTTGTCAGAGGATATGCATCCACTGGTTATGATAATATACCTTTATATCATGAAAGAGATATCTCTCATTCTTCAATTGAGAGGATATCAATACCAGAAGCAATTGAATTAACTACATATCTAACACGTAGATTAACATCTACGTTAGATAAGTTAGTTGTATTTAAAGATAAAATAAAAAGAAATATTGAGTTAACTAATGGACTGATATTTTCTCAACGATTATTAACTGAGTTAATAGATGCAGGTTTTAGTAGAGAAGATGCTTATGATTTAATACAAGAACAAACTAAATTATGTATAGATAAGAATCAATCTTTTAAAGATGCTTGTTTAAATAATCAAACTATTGTTAAGCTTGTGGGCAAGGAGACAATAATAAAAATCTTCAGCGAAGATTTTTATTTAAAACATGTTGACTATATTTATAGAAGAGTAGGTTTAATTTAAATTTATTTAGATGTTCTACCTAATAGTTTATCCCAAGCTTTGAAATCTTCTTCGGTAGGAAGAAATACTACACTAGTGTTACGTTGAAGACCATAGTAGTCAAATCCATAACCTAGAATGTATTTGTTTTGATTGAAAACATAACCAGTGAAATCAACTTCAAAATCGATTTCTCTCATGATCTTTTTGTCTACAAAACAGCAGATTTTAAGATCTTTTGGTTTATGAGTCATGCTAATGTAGTTTTTAAGATATTTAAGGGTTTTACCAGTATCGATGATATCTTCAAAGATGATGGCTCTTTTTCCCTCAATATTTTCTGATAGATCCTTTTTAAGATGGATAACTCCAGTTGAAGCTGTTCCATCATAGCTAGAAACTTCAATGTAATCCATAAGGATAGGGAATTTAAGTTTCTTAACTAGATCATGAGTGAAGGTTGTTGCACCTTTTAAGACGCAGATGATGTAGATTGGTTCTTTGTACTTTAAATACTCTTCATTTAATTCGCCAGCAAGTTTTGTGAGAACTTCTTCAATTTGTTTTTCATTTAATACAATTTCGTTTTTCATATCTAAAATTTATAATTTTCAAACTCACAAATCAAATTAAAAAAGCATAAATTTTTTATTAAAAATATATTAGTTTTGCATTAATTTTGTATTAAAGAAGCTCAATTGTAGCTGGAGGTTTAGATGTTATATCATACATCACACGGTTAACACCTTTGACCTCATTTACAATTCTATTAGATACTTTGGCAAGTACTTCATGAGGGATTCTAGCCCATTCAGCTGTCATAAAATCTGTTGTGATTACAGCGCGCAAACCAACAGTATATAAATACGTACGAGAATCACCCATCACACCAACAGATTTAATATCGGTTAATGTAGCAAAAAATTGACTTATGGATTTATCTAAACCAGAAGCTGCTATCTCTTCTCTAAAAATTGCATCTGCTTCTTGAACGATAGTTACTTTTTCTTTAGTTATTTTTCCTATGATTCTAACTCCTATTCCTGGACCTGGGAATGGTTGTCTACTTGTAAATGTTTCTGGTAGACCTAGATCTATACCAACTTTTCTAACTTCATCTTTAAATAAATCTTTAAGTGGTTCAATTAATCCTTTGAAGTTTATCTTATCTGGTAAACCACCAACATTATGATGAGATTTGATAGTAGCTGAAACTTCAGAACCACTTTCAATAATATCTGGATAAATTGTTCCTTGAACAAGGTAGTCAATCTTACCTAATTTTTTTGCTTCTTCTTCAAAGACATCGATGAATTCTTTTCCAATTATTTTTCGCTTTTGTTCTGGGTCTTCTACATCTTTTAATTTAGATAAAAATCTATCTTGTGCGTTAACTCTAATGAGCTTGATACCAAATTTTTTGAAAGCTGCTTCGACTTGATCACCCTCGTTTTTTCTCATCAAACCATGATCAACGAACACACAAGTTAACCTTTCTCCAATTGCTTTATGGACAAGCATAGCTGATACTGCAGAATCAACACCCCCACTTAATCCACATAAAGCTTTTCCTTCTTCGCCTACTTGTTCTTTGATTTTTCTAATTGCATCCTCAATAAATGAAGACATCTTCCAATCACCTTTAAATTTACATACATTGTAGAGAAAAGATTTAATGATATCTGTTCCTCCAATTGTATTTTTAACTTCAGGATGGAATTGTAGTCCATATATTTTCTTTTCATTATTTTCAAAGGCCGCAACCGGACAAGTAGATGTAGTAGCAGTTATATTAAATCCGGTTGGTACTTCTTTAATATAATCCGTATGACTCATCCAAGATTCAAATGTTTTTTTAATAGCAGATGATTTAAATAAAATAGATTTTTTATCAGATGTCACAGTTGCTGATCCAAATTCTGGTGAAGAACTTTTTGCGACTGTTCCTCCAAGGGAAGAAGCTATCAATTGAGCTCCATAACAGATACCTAAAATTGGTATACTAAGTTCAAATATTTTCTTATCACAAAGAGGGGCATTTTTTTCATAAACACTAGCAGGACCTCCTGATAAAATTATTCCTTTGTATCCTGCTTTTAAAATTTTATCTGCTGAAGTTGAATATTTTAAAACCTCACTAAATACACCTAACTCACGAGTACGTCTAGCTATTAATTTAGCATATTGTCCACCAAAATCTAAAATAAGAACTTTCTCTAGTTGCATAAATTGTTCTCTCCTCATTAAGAATAATATTCAAGATAACAAAAACAATATAAGTTTTGTATTAAATCTAAATTAATATTTTTATCATGTAAAAAATTTTATGAATTCTTTAATGCTAAGAATATAAATCACCTATATAATTAACTAGTGAATATCTGTTCACACATAGAAGGAGAAATTATGAAAGAATTTTATGATGTGATCATTGTCGGTGCTGGACCTAGTGGATACATGGCAGCTTATGAATTAAATAAGCTAAACCCTAGGTTAAATATTTTAATAATAGAGAAAGGATACGACATTTTAAAACGCCATTGTCCTGTGCTTTCTCATCAACTAGAACGATGTCCTAATAATAAAGAAGGAGTACCTGGATGTTATCCAGCTTGTTCGATGACCAATGGTTTTGGAGGAGCTGGAGCCTACAGTGATGGTAAGTTTAATATTACCACCGAATTTGGTGGTTGGCTAACTGAATACATACCAGAAGAAGAGGTATTATCTTTAATCAATTATTGTGATGAGATAAATTTAAAATTTGGTGCTACTAAAAATATAACCGATCCATACACTCCAGAAATTAAAGCAATTGAAAAACGAGCGATCGGAGCAGGTTTGAAGCTACTTAGAGCAAAAGTAAGACATTTAGGTACAGAAGAAAATTTAAATATACTAAAGAAAATATATGATTATCTAAAAAATAAAGTAGATATATCATTTTTAACTACATTAAAAGATATCGTAATTGAAAAAGGTGTTGTTAAAGGGATAACAACAACTGAAGGGAAAACTATCAAAGGAGATAAAGTTATTTTATGTCTAGGTAGAGATGGTTCAATATTTTTAAATAAACTATTCACAAAACATAAAATACCTATGAAGAACAATCAAGTAGATATAGGTGTCAGAGTTGAAACAAGCGATTTGATAATGGAAGAAATAAACACTCATCTATATGAAGGAAAATTTATTTATAACACCTCTGTTGGAACTAAAGTTAGAACATTCTGTTCCAATCCTAGTGGACATGTCGTTTTAGAAAACGATCACAATGTAGTTTTAGTAAATGGACATAGTTATTTTGATAAAAAATTAGGTAGTGATAACACAAATTTTGCACTTCTCGTATCTCATAGATTTAAAGAACCATTTAAAGATCCAAATGAATTTGCATGTGAGATAGCTCGTTTAGCAAACAAATTAAGTTGTGGTAGTGTTATCGTTCAAAAATATGGAGATATCAAAAGAGGTAGAAGATCAACTGACCATAGAATTGCTGAAGGATTTGTTAGACCTACACTTAAAGAGGCAATACCAGGAGATCTCGCATTATGTCTACCTTTTAAAACAATGAAATCACTTCTTGAGATGATTGAAGCATTAGATAAAGTCACTCCTGGTATTGCAAATAACGATACGTTATTTTATGGGGTTGAGGCGAAATTTTATAGTGCTAGACCTGATGTGACTTCATCGTTGATGGTCAAAAATGTTAAAAATTTATACGTAGCAGGAGATGGTGCAGGGATAACTCGAGGTCTAGCTCAAGCAAGTGCCAGTGGAATTCATATAGCAAGGTCTATCATAAAAGGAGAATAAGAATGGCTGTTACAGTAATAGAGGGACTACAATGGGGAGATGAAGGTAAAGGTAAAATAACCGACTATCTTGGTCAAACATCAGACATTGTAGT
>CAZJPX010000051.1:0-5303 GCA_964548325.1 uncultured Staphylococcaceae bacterium | reverse complement strand
ATTAAAAATAGAATTAATTTCCTTGTTGATGTAGGTCTAGAATATCTAACACTAGCACGTCTATCTATGACATTATCTGGAGGAGAATCTCAAAGAATTCGATTAGCAACTCAAATTGGATCTAAGCTAAGTGGAATACTTTATGTATTAGATGAACCATCAATTGGTCTACATCAAAAAGATAGTGAAAAACTAATCGCATCACTTAAAGAGATGAGAGATTTAGGAAACACACTAATTGTTGTGGAACATGATGAAGAGATGATAAGAAGCGCAGATTATATAGTAGATATTGGTCCAGGTGCTGGAGAGCATGGAGGAGTAGTTGTTGCTCAAGGTACTTTAAAAGATATTGAAGAAAAAAACGCTTCTGTTACAGGGCAATATCTATCTGGTAAAAAAGAAGTTAATATTCCAAACATAAGAAGAAAAGGAAACGGCAAATATTTAGAAATAAATGGATGTACACTAAATAATCTAAAAAATATTAATTTTAAAATACCTTTAGGTTGTTTTATTTGTGTGACTGGAGTTAGTGGCAGTGGTAAATCATCATTAGTGAATGAAACTCTATATAAGGGTCTATATAACGAACTAAATAATGGAACATTAGAAACTGGACCATATAAACAAATTAAAGGAATTGAAAATATTGCTAAAGTTATAAACATATCACAAGAACCAATTGGTAGAACTCCAAGAAGCAATCCAGCAACTTATGTAAAAGCTTTTGATGATATTAGAGAAATTTACGCAAACACCATTGAAGCTAAAAGCAGAGGGTTCACTAAAAGTAGATTTTCTTTTAATGTTATAGGTGGAAGATGTGAGCATTGTTATGGAGCAGGTGTCACAAGAATTCCTATGAACTTCTTACCTGATGTTTACGTTAAATGTGATGAGTGTGATGGAAGACGATACAATGAAGAAACATTAGCTTGTACTTATAAAGGTAAAAACATCTATGATGTATTGGAAATGACTATTGAAAATGCGTATGAATTTTTCAAAAATAATATAGGTTTAGCAAGAAAATTAAAAATTTTATGCGATGTTGGCTTAGGTTATGTAAAAGTAGGACAACCTGCGACTACTTTATCTGGAGGAGAAGCACAACGAGTTAAACTTGCATATTATCTTCAAAAAATACCGACTGGTAAAAGTTTATATATACTTGATGAACCAACAACTGGTTTACATGTTGATGATGTTGCTAGATTATTGAAGGTGCTACAATCTATAGTAGAACATGGAGATACCGTACTTGTTATAGAACACAATCTTAATGTAATTAAAGTCGCTGATTATATAGTTGATTTAGGACCAGATGGAGGAGATGGTGGAGGTAAAATAATTGCTAAAGGAACTCCAGAAGAGGTAGCTAAAAGCATACAGTCGTATACGGGAACATATCTAAAGAAAGTATTAGAAAGAGGAAATAAGAAATGATTGCATTATTATTAACAATACTCGCTACTTTATTAATTATTGGAGGAATAGTCTCATATTCTATCTTTCAATATCAAATAATCAATCGCCAAGAACAACTTGATCTCAATGGATTTTTAAAGAAAGTGATGTTTTCTATCTGTGGATGGATGGGAATTATCATTGGAGCTGTACTTGCCATAGTAGCATATTTTCTTAACGAAGATACCATCGCTTATTTTGATGCAAATAGTATTTCATTAACTGGTAGACATGGATCAATGATATACATTGGAATAATACTTCTTGGTAATGTTGTATTTCTTTTTACAACCTCTTTAATTTGGCTACTATATTTAAAGAAACTTCAAGGAAAAGATAGAAAAGTAATTAAGATAGTAATGTTTATTTCCATTGTTTTAATCATATTATTCTTTTTATTATTTGAGGAAGGACTTGCTCCATATCTACAATATCCACTTGCAAATCAAATTCTTTTTTCCTCTCAAGGAGTGACCTTAGTGAGTTCAACTGGTAGAGCAAGTGCATCTGAAGGTTTTTCGTTTTCAATTGCGTTTTATGCAATTTTTATAATTTTAGGGGCACTTTTAGTTTTATATATTGTTGATCATAAGGTCTATAAATTATATGGAGAACATGGTTTATGTACTTCTTGTTTTTTAATTGCCTTTCCATGTGGAATAATTGGTGCTAGAGCTTGGTATGTAATAGGAGAGTGGGCAAATTATGCTGATAACCCAATAGAAGCTTTATACATTTGGGATGGTGGTTTAGCTATAATGGGAGGCGCAATATTTGGAGTTATTGTTGGAGTCTCCTATATGATTTATAAGAAATTTAGAAACGATAAATATAAGAAAATGGATTATTTCTTATTAGCAGATATTATCATTCCTTGTATTTTAATTGCTCAAGCCATAGGAAGACTTGGAAACTTCTTTAATAACGAGGTACATGGCAATGCTGTTAGTATTTCATATTGGGCATGGCTTCCAACTGCTATAAAAAATAATATGCATTATTCTTCTACTGGTTCTACTTTAAGTGCAGATCAGATATATGTGCCATTGTTCCTTATAGAGGCTCTTGTTAATTTAGCTGGTTATTTCATTATTGAATATGGTATTAGAAACATGTTTGGTTTAAATAAATATTTTAAGAAAGATTTACATGCCTCAGGCAGTTTAGGAGGATGGTACATCGCATGGTATGGAGCAACAAGAGCCGTTCTAGAACCAATGAGATATAGTAGCTATAACATGGGAACTGATGGTAACTGGTCGTTAGTTAGTGCTTATTGGATGATAGGCATAGGATTATCTATTGTTGCAATATTTATCGTATTGAAAATATTAAAAGAAAAAGGAATTATTAAGCTACAATGGGATAAATATAATGAGGAACAACTACAATTTGAACAAAACAACAACACAGAGAGCAATATTTTGTATACAATAGAAGTGAACAATAATATTGAATCAAATGAAGAACCAAAAGATTAAAGTATTAATATTCGATATGGATGGTACGATAATCGATAGCGACCAAGTTGTTATCGACACTTGGATTGAGCTAATCAAGGTTTTTAAACCAAAAGATTATAAGATTGATATAGAGAAACTTAGGACTTATTCTGGTCCACCTGTTATAGATTCATGTAAGGATTGTTTTCCAGAATATGATCCAAATTTCATCTTGAAAGAATATCGTAATAGAACAAAAAAATATTATAAGAACTTAGGAATCTTTGATGGATGTAAAGAAATAATAACTAAATTACATGAGGATGGATATAAACTATCTATAGTCACATCTAAAAATACAGAGCGAACAAAAGATTCTTTAAGAGATTTTGATTTGCTTCACTTTTTCGATTATATTGTGACCGCAGATGATGTTGATGTTGGAAAACCAAATCCTGAAGGCATGAATAAAGTTTTAAACCATTTTAATATAACAAGTGATGAAGCTTTGGCTATTGGAGATACTGGATTTGATTTCTTTGCTTCAAAAAACGCCAATATAAAGTGTATTCTTATGAAAATGTGCAAAAGAGTTTATCAAAAAGATATAAAGCCTTATTATTTTGTTAGCAACTATTATGAACTATATGAGGTTATAAAAAAACATGAAAGAGAATAAAACATTATATGATGTACTTATAATTGGAGGTGGACCTGCTGGAATGTCAGCAGCTCTTTATTTAGCAAGAACCAGATATAAATTTGCAATCATAACCAATAACGGATTTGGTGGTAAACTTTTAGTTACGACTAGAATTGATAACTATCCTGGTGTTATTAAAAGTGAAGGAGTTGAACTTGCTTTAAAGATGTCTAAGCAAATCCAAGAGATGAATGTTGAAAGTATAAATGATGAAATACTTGAATTAAAAAAAGAAAAAGAAATATTTAAGCTAACCGGAAAAGAAAGTACGTATGAAGCTAAGCAAGTAATCATTGCTACTGGATCGTTTGAAAGAAAAAGTAGAGTAGAAGGATTAGATAGATTAACAGGACGCGGAGTATCTTTTTGTGCAGTCTGTGATGGATTCTTTTTTAAAAACAAAGAAGTTGCTGTTTTTGCAAACGAGAGAGAAGGTTATTTAGAAGCGTTATATCTAACTAATCTTGTATCAAAAATATATTTAATAAATGATAACAATAAAGATGACTCACTATTTACATTGAAACAATTAAAAGAATCTAAAAATGTTAAATTTTATCACCCATATAAAATTGTTAAATATAATGGTGAAGAAGAATTAGAATCAATTGAAATAAAAAATATAAATACAAATGAAGTAAAAACATTAAAGGTTGCTGGATGTTTTCCGTTTGAAGGAAAGATACCAAGCAACTATTTCTTATCTAAGTTAAAATTAGAATATGATAAATTCGGTTATATAAAAGTTAATGAAAATATGTTAACTTCAATAGATGGTTTATATGCAGCTGGGGATATAATAGTTAAACCTTTAAAACAAGTAGTCACTGCTTGCAGTGATGGAGCAATAGCTGCAACTGCTGCAATAAAATATCTAAACCAACAAAAACGGAAGTAAATTCCCGCAAAAATCTATTATTTTTTCAAAAAAAATTTATGGATAACACTGTTTCTTTTACTGTTAAGATTAAAGAAGAAATTACAACACTTGATGTTGAATATTTAGAAGCTAGATCTTTAATAGCAGGTTTTTTAGTAAACAATGGATCCATAAATCTTTCAAAAAATATCATCAAACTTAGTAGTGAAAACGCCAATGTTATTAAGTTTATTTATAAATTAATAAAGGATTTTTATCCTTCCTTATCTATTAATTTTTCATATGTAAAAGAGATGAAATTAAAAAAGAAAACATCGTTTGAATTGATAATCGCACATTATGAAAAATTACTTGAAGATATCAATTATGATATGTTATCAACAAAGATACCTATCTCTCTTCAAGATAAAGAAGATAAAATTCGTGGTTATTTAATTGGTGTATTTTTAACTTGTGGAAGTTGCAATAATCCAAACTCAACTAATTATCATCTTGAGTTTTCTTTAAAAGATGTGGACTATGCTAAATCTATACTAAAGTTAATATCTAAAATTAAATATTTTCACTTTGATTTTAAGTGTACAACAAGACGAAACAAGGCTGTTGTATATTTAAAGAAATCGGATCAGATTAGTTCATTCTTAGCTTTTTTAAATTGTCAAAACACATGTTTAGAGTTCGAAGATATTAGAGTCAATAGAGATATGAGTAATAGTCTAAATAGAATGTATCTTTGTGATGCTAATAACTTTCAAAAAAGTTTAAATAAATCTAAAGAGATTTTAGAGGATATAAATATAATTGAAAC
>CAZJPX010000050.1:0-5359 GCA_964548325.1 uncultured Staphylococcaceae bacterium | reverse complement strand
TCTAAATACAACGAACCAGAAAGAAGAGCAATTGAATATAGAGAATATCATCAAATGCATTCACTTAAAATAATTGATGAAAAAGAAAAATATAAAATACGCAAAGACTTAAAAAAGGATAAATCTAAACTCAATTTTAAAAATGCTCTTAAGCTTGCTTTTTCTAATATGTTAAATAAAAAAGGAAGGTCAATATTAACAAGCCTTGGATCTTCATTTGGAATAATTGGTGTGGCACTTGTTTTATCTTTAAGCAATGGTTTTTCTAGTTATGTTAGCAAGCTTCAAACAGAGACAGCATCATCTCTTCCAATAAATGTATCTTCTTATTACATCACCTCATCATCTTCAACTACTGTTAGCTATAATGTTACTAATAATTATACGGATGAAGAAGAAATATACCCATACATTGCAAGCACTACAACAACTACATATGAATATAAATACAATTATTTCACCAACAAATATTTTGCATATCTTGATTATTTAAAAAATGATTTAGATTTACTTAACGATTATATAATTAATTACAATTCAAATTATCAATATCATCTCGTAACTGAATTTCCAGAATCAATTGATGGAGATGAGGAAGCAACAATTGCAGAGGTAAATACTGCCTATACTGCTTCTACTAATACTGTTTCTTCTGTAATTAGTTCTGTGACAGGTCTTCCAACAACCATATTCCATACTTTGTATGGTGAAGAAGAATACATTATGCAAAATTACGATCTGATTACAGGAAGGTATCCTCAAAACAACAACGAACTTGTTCTTGTTGTAGATACATATAATAGAGTCACATTTAATACGTTAAAAAATCTTGGTTTTTATGCCTCCAGTGATACTGCTACTGATTTAATAACAGCAATTGAAGAAAGTGGAGAAACAGTAGTAAGTGGTTTCTCATTCGATGATGTTTTAGGAAAGAAATACAAAATATTTAATAACGATGAATTTTATACTCAAAGAGCAGTTACACAGACAAGTGATGGCACATTTAAAGGATATGTATATAGAGAAAACGATTTAGATGAGTTGTTCAACGATGATAATGTAGGAATTGAAATGGAAGTAGTTGGTATTTTAAGACAATCATCAAGTTCTACACTCTCTTTAATGCCGGAAGGCTTATGTTTTTTACCTTCGTTCCAACAAACAATTGTTGAAGGAAATAGAGATACTCAAATAGTAACTGACTATTATAAAAATATAACAATAAAAGATGGTTATGCGATGCAAGATTTTATAATAGATCTAATCAATACAGTTAGAGGCGGAGATATATCAACATCTACTATATATACACTATTTAACACCTATTTTGATATTATTCATTTTTATTCAACCGACGATTTAATTTATACTTCAACAATATCTACTTTCTTAACATATTGTAGATACTTAGCAATAGATTTAGTTCCTTCTTCATTGAAATCAAAATTAATTTCAACAGATGAAGATTCTTTATCATATTTTGTTTACTACATTATTTCTAAAGTTTTATTTGAAGAAGATGCAGATGAACAAATGAAAGCCTTAATTGGTTTGATGGGATATATAAACACTTACTCTGATGTAGCTAATGTAATTATTTTTCCAAAAGATATAACAAGTAAAGATGTCTTATTAGAGTATTTAGATGAATACAACAATATTTCGCAAGCGACAGGTCCAAACGATCCACTCCATGCTACAAGTACGAGTGAACAAATATTCTATACAGATATTGTTGGTACTGTGACCTCAACACTTGCTCAAGTAATTAATGTTATTACGATTGTTTTAGTGTTGCTGGCTGCTGTCTCGTTAATTGTCTCTTCTGTTCTAACTGGATTAATTACATATGCAAGTGTAATTGAAAGAACAAGAGAGATTGGTATACTTAGATCTATTGGATCTAGGAAGGGCGATATCAGTAAAATGTTTGAAAGCGAAAGTTGTATAATTGGATTGATAGCTGGTGCATTTGGTTGCTTTGTTGCATATATAATTACCTTCCCAATTAATTTTTACGTTAATTCTTTATATCCATCTTATAATATTGGAAGTATTGCTTTGTTAGATGGAGTTGTTGTAATAATATTAATTCTAATATCGGGAGCATTGACACTTATGGCCGGATTAATACCTGCTAGATTCGCAGCAAGAAAAAAACCTGTTGATGCTTTGAGGAATGAGTAGATAATATATTTGTTATGGGCAGAAGGAAGAAGAAGTCTCAAAAAAAAGAAATTCCACGATTTGATGTTAAACATGATGTCGGATTGACTAATTTTCAATGCACCAAAAGAGAGCTTGATGGTTTAGTTAACCATACCGAAGTCTCTACATCTAGAACCTATAAAGAAATTTTAAAAAAGAATCTTGTCACGTTTTTTAATATCCTTCTTTTATCAATTGCAATCATCCTTATCTGTTTTGGATTATGGAGTAGTTGTGCATTTATAGTTATTTTAATTTTAAACATCGGTATCAGTTTAGGTAACGACATTAAAGCTAAAATTATTTTAGATAAAATCTCTTTAATGCAAGAAAAAGATGATGTTGTTGTTATAAGAGATGGTAGAGAACTTAAAGTTAATTCTAATGAACTAGTTTTAGATGATGTATATATCGTAAGTAAAGATATTCAAATTCCTTGTGACTCAATTGTAATTCACGGGGAATGTATGATAAATGAAGCCCTTGTCACAGGTGAATCTGTTCCAATTAAAAAAGTAAAAGGCGATAAAATATTATCTGGTAGTTATTGTGTAAACGGTGTCGCACATGCAAAAATAGATGCTATTGGAAAAGATAATTATATTCAACAACTTCAAGCGCGAGCTAAACAAAAAAAGACACCTCATTCACATGTATATAGATCATTAGATAAAGTTTTTAAATTAATTGCGACATTTGTAATTGTTTTAGGAATTTTAGAAATTATTCTTCAATCAGCTATTTCATATCAATCAAAAGATGCATCTATAACTATATATGAATGGCTCCAAACCAGTGTCATAGGACAAGTAGCTGGAGCAATCATCTCAATGATACCTAGTGGCATGTATCTTTTGACATCTGTTGCTTTAGCCACAGGTGTTATAACTTTGTTCAATCAAAAAGTTGCGGTACAAGATATGTATTCAATTGAAACAGCAGCTAGAGTAGATGTTTTATGTATAGATAAGACTGGCACTATCACCGATGGACAAATGGAAGTATCAGAGGTAATAAATTATTCTAAAGAAGCAAATGAAAATTTATTTAGAATTCTAATTTCATCATATAATGTAACTTCTAAGGAAGATAATTTCACTGCTAAAGCTTTAAGAGATAAATTTGGAAATGAACTATACTACACTGAACAAGAGACTATTCAATATAACAGTATAAATAAATACGGTGCAGCATCCTTTAATATGGTTGGAACAATATGTGTAGGAGCATTTGGCTTTGTACCGTTATCAAGTGGACAAACAAAAGTAAAAAGAGATGTGAATAAATATTCAGAACTTGGATATAGAGTACTAGTTGTTGCTAGATCTACCTCATATATAAAGAATGGAGATTTACCAAATGATTTGTTTCCAATAGGCCTAATTATTCTTCATGATCACATTCGAGAAAACGCAAAAGAAATTATTTCTTGGTTCCAAGATAATGATGTTACTGTTAAAGTAATTAGTGGAGATAATGAGTTAACAGTTAAGGAAATATCTAAGATTGTTGGCATTAAAAATGCAGAAAAATATGTGAGTTTAGCAGGGAAAACAGATAAAGAAGTGAAAAAACTTGCTAAACAATACAATGTTTTTGGTAGAGTTTCGCCAGAACAAAAACAAATAATTGTTCAAGCATTACAAGAAAAAAAGCATAAGGTTGCAATGTTTGGTGATGGAATAAACGACTTACTTGGTTTAAAAAGCGCTAATGTTTCTATATCTATAAATTCTGCTACTAAAGCAGCAAAAGATATTTCCTCAATGCTTATAATGGATGATGATTTTGCTAGGCTCACCGACATAGTAGATCAAGGTAGAAGAATAATTAATAACCTTCAAAGATCTTGTACACTTTTCCTTATCAAAGCCATTTTTGCTATAACACTAAATATATTCTTCTTAATGTTTGGAACAATAATGTGGTTTGCTTTAAAAACACAAGCTACCTGGCCATTTACAACAAATACATTCTATGCCTGGGAGTTTGTGACAATAGGCATTGCTGGATTATTGTTAACGTTTGAGAAAAATAGAGAAAGAATCAAAGGTTCGTTTACTAAAAATATATTTAAAAAAGCAACGCTTCATGCTGTGATATTAAGTTTAGTAGTTATGGGATACTATATATTTACAACCATTAGTGGATTTTCTAATAACATCGCTGAAATTGATAAGACAATCATCACTTATGTAATATCGTTTGCATCGGTAATATTCTTATTTATTGTCTGCTATCCATATAGTATTTATCGTATATTTGTCTGTGTTTTGTCTGTGCTTTTGGTTTTCTTTCCGTTCGTTTTTTGTATATACTCTACACCAGAACTAAACCTTTTAGGGCTTTATCCAACAGAAGCACCAAGATATTTAGAATTAAAAGAATATAGTGCAATATTGATATTAATTTCTATCGTAATTATATTATATGTTGTATATTTTAGTGTACAATACATAAGACAGCGCATCTTAAAAAGGAGAACTTTGTTAAATGAAAGGAACGGAGCTGCTAATTCAAAATAAGTTTCTCAAGCTTTTAAAAAAGTACACAATTGATGAAATAACCGTCGACCTTCTATGTGATTCCGTAAAAATTAGAAGACAAACTTTTTATTATCATTATAAAAATGTCTACGATTTAATATATTCAATTTTCTATACAAAAGAATTAAAACCAACCAATCCTAAAAACTATGATGCGATTATTGATAATTTTTTGGATTTCTTATACTCTGATATAGATTTTTATAAAGAAATTAATGCTTCAAATGCTAGAGATGTGTTAGTAGAATTTTTAAAATCATTCTTAATTAGAGCGTTCCAAGTATATTTAACTCAATATAAAGTTACAACTGAGGATATTCAAGAATTATCATACTTCCTCGCATCTAGCATTACTCAACAGGCACTGTACTACTACGAAAAAGAAAACAATACGAAATCTAATATTAGAAAAAGATTAAATTTATTTGTAAATGCTAAACAAATCGAGCGTTTAATAATAAATTTCAAGAAAGCTCAAAATTAATAGGTTGTTAAGAGAACTAAATAAATATAAACTTAAATGTAATTTAATCTCAATTAATAGACCTTTGTTCATTAAGGAGGATTAATATTTTGAAGAAAGAAGATGTATTTAGTTTAAT
>CAZJPX010000049.1:0-5480 GCA_964548325.1 uncultured Staphylococcaceae bacterium | reverse complement strand
AAAAAAGGTTCGCAAAGTTGTGTATTTTCTATATTTCAATTAATCTTTCGTTTTCTATTTTTAAAGTATGATCAATCCGATTTAATTTCCTTGTTTCTTGTTCGTGGGATATCCAAATAATTAATTTGTCTTTAATGGAAGAAATAGTTTGATATATTTTTCTAGTATTTTCTGTATCAACTGAAGATGTAATTTCATCGAGGAACAATATTGGTCGATCTAGATATAAAATTCTTGCAAGACATATTCTTTGCATCTCACCTAAAGATATGGCATTAGTATTATTATCTAAAAGAGAATCTAAACCCCTTTTGCTTACGAATTCTTCTAGCTGACATTGTTTAATTACTTTATTTATTTTTTCCATATCAGGATTATCATCAAATATGGTTATATTGTCTTTTAAACTGCCAATAAATAGATATGGTTGTTGATGAACAAAACCAATTAGTGAATCGGTGTTAGCGTCTTTAATATTAATATTTTTGTCTCCAACAAAGATAACTGTTCCGTCTTTTTGTTCATGATATCCCATAAGCATATTTAAGAGACTTGTTTTACCAATACCGCTTTCTCCAACAATTAAATATTTTTTTCCAAAATCAAAATTATAATTAGTATTTTTAAGCAAAATACGATCGTCAAAACCAACTGTTATGTTTTCTAAAGATATCGCTGGTTTATTAATAATAGTCTTCTTATCAAAGTTTTTATCAACTTTAAATGAAAAAATTTTATCTATTATTCCTCTTGTTTGTTTCATGATAATAATATGACCATAGAGCATTTGTATAGGCAGTATGATTATGTCGTGTATTGTAAGAAACGCTACAGCAGTAGCAATCGTGCTATAATCAAAAAATACTAAAACACAGACAATAAATATTAATCCAAAATAAAACAGATACATAGTAAAATTGCTTGTTTCATTATATCTAACAATTGTTGTCCATAACCTATTATTTGAATTTAAAGCTTTTTCGTGATACTTTAAAGCATTACAACAAACTCTGTGAATTGCTTCGCAGTTTCTTATTATATTTGTTCCGTTCAAATAGCTATCTATATATTTAGAATATTCTCCTATAGCTTCAGAATACAAACTGCTTGCTTTAAGTACGTACTTAGCTAGAAATATAGGAGTAAGAAATACAATAGATGCAAGACATATTAAAATTAAAGCCATAATCCAGCTAAAGAAAAATGCATAGATAATTCCGAGTAATAGGGTAAATACATAACCAATGATATCAAAGAATCGTATAAAATTTTCCCTGGTTATTCGTTCAACATCTTCTTGAAGCATTGTTAGGTATTCGCCAGAAGTTCTTTGATTGAATGTTGTATAATCAGTTTTTAAAATACTTTCAAAAACATCAATTCTTAATTTTTCGGTAATTGAATAAACATATACATCAGTATAATAATCGTTTAGAAAAGAAAGAGCCGATAAAATTATAAAATAAGGAATTGCTCCAATGCCTAGATAAACAAGCCGCTCAAATTGATCATTAGTTGCCAATGTTACAGTTAAATAAAATAAATATGAAACAGTGATTGTAAATAAAGCACTTAAAAATTTAATTAAGACAATAGCTGTGAATCTGGACGGTTTATATAAATAATATTTTTTTAGTCTCATGATGCATCTACCTCGACCTCAAAAAGTTTCTCGTTTGCAATTCTTATTTTCTTGTCTAACCAATTTAGATGTTTTGCCTCTTCTTCGTGTGATATCCAAACAATTAATTTATTTTTTATTGCTTTAATAACATCATATATATAATTTGTGTTTTGAGAATCCAAAGAAGAAGTTATTTCATCAAAAAACAATATTGGTCTATCAAGATATAAAATTCTTGCAAGACATATTCTTTGCATCTCACCAAGAGAAATTGTATTAGTGTTATTATCAAGTTCTATGTCTAGTCCTCTTTCTTTGACAAGATTATCTAATTTGCAAAGCTTAATTACGTTAGTTAGTTTTTCTGCATCCACATTTTTATTGAATAATGTTATATTTTCTTTTAAGCTTCCAATAAACAAGAAAGGTTTTTGACTAACATATCCAATTAATGAATTTGTATTTGCATTTTCTTTATCAACAGTAACATCACCAGCGAAAGAAACAGATCCTTCAAGTTGTTTGTTATAACCCATCATTACGTTTAGTAAACTTGATTTTCCTATCCCACTATCACCTGTTACTAAATATTTTTTACCAAACTCAAAAGTATATGACATATCGTTAATTAAAACTCTATCTTCAAAACCGATTTTTAAATTTTGTACAGAAATAGAAGGGTTTTTGATAATTGTAGAATGATTTATGTTTTTATCTATCTTAAAAGATAATATTTTAATTACTGTATCTTTTACACTTATAACAAGAGAAAACATTCTAACAATATTTTCTAATGGATAGAAAAACATTGAACTTAGAGACAGAAAAGCAACCGCTATAGATATCGTGCTCATATCGTAATAAATTAAAATAGATGCGACAAATACAGTTAAAAATTCAAATATATATGTTAAAAATTTTGTGGATGAACTACTAAAGTAAAAAACAAAACGAAACTTTTTATTTTGTTTTAAGAATTTTTTATCGTATTCTTTGATTGTTTTTACAATCCTATGCACAGCTTCACAGTTTCTAACTATGTTAGTTCCGTTCAAAGTATTGTCAATGTGTTTTGACAACTCTTTTCTTGACTCATGAAATTTAAAACGCTCTTTACTTATCTTTTTTTGAAAAAGTTTAGGCACAATAATTATAAAAAAAGCTAATACAATCATTACCAAAGTCACAATGTAATTGAAGAAGAAGCCATAAATGATTCCAAATGCGATTTGTAATAATTGAGATAATACATACCAAGAATATTCAAAATGGTGTTCTCCAATAATTTCAATATCTTGTCGCAACATTGTTAAGTATTCAGCACTTGTGTATTTGTTAAATGTTTCAGAATCAGTGGATAAAATATTATAAAAAACATCTTGTCTTAATATATCAGCTATTAAATTTGAATATTTATGAATTGTTTTAGACATAATATATTGAAGATAAGTTAATATAACAATGTAAAATACAGTACCAATTCCTACATAGATTAGTAACATGAAATCTCCGTTAGTTGTTATTTCAACTAACCAATAAATTAAATAAGATAAAGATATACCTAATAAGGCAGTAATAGAAACCAAAAAAACTAATAAGAAAAATGTTCCCTTTTTATAAAAATAATATTTTTTTAGTTCCTTCATAGTTTAGTATTCCTCTGTTACAAATAATTTCTTGAACGAATATAAGAAAAGAAACTATAAAAACCTTTCTCTTACTTTTAAAGTATAAATGATTTAAAGAATTATGAAAGATGCTGGTTTCGCTCAATTGATACCTTAATACATAATGTTTTATTAATAGTGTTTGTATGTTATTGTAATTTTCGTTTGCTATGAACAAGATAAACTGAGAATTTACTCATCACTTTGCTAAATGACATATTTATCAACATAAAATGAAAGAAATGATTTCTGGTATTTGTTGTCATTCAAAAAATTATTTATTTTCATGAAAAGGGTGCTGAAAACGGTTTAAGGAAAGGCGATAATATTAAATTTATATTAAAAATTTTTGTCATCGGTTTTTTTTCTTTTTTTTGCTTACATAATTTTGATATGGAAAAATACTTTTCCATATACGGATTTATATCACATAGAAATTGTGTTTCGTGAGTTAATTTTGTTGTATTTAAAAAGGAGTATCTTATGGTATTTTCAAAATATAACATTTGTCAAAAGACGGAAAACAATGATTTAATCATTTACAACACTTTGTCTAATAAGGTTATAAGATTGACAGAAGAGTACAATAGTAAATTGAATTTAGTAAGTGTTGAGAAAAATCTTCCTGAAGTTATTGAATTTTTAAGAAGCGCTAAGATAGTTACTGAAAAAGAAACTGAAGAAGAAGAAATTAACTCAATTCATAAACAGTTTTTATCTACTTTAGCATCTACCATATTTATTACGTTAATTCCAACATTTAAATGTAACTTTAATTGTCCTTATTGTTATGAAAATCACGAAGCACGTTCTCACTTAACAGATTCTGATTATGAACAATTACTTGAAGAAATAAATTCTTCTAATATCATAAAAAACGTTTATATCAATTTATTTGGCGGAGAGCCTTTGTTGGTTTTTGGTAGACTTATATCTTTTATAAGTGCATTAAAGGCAAACAAGAATTTAACAGTCATAGGTGGAATTACAACAAACGGTTATCTTTTGACACCAAAAAGGTTTAATAAATTGTATGAACTAGGAATTAAATCATATCAAATTACTATTGATGGCAATCCAGAAACGCATAACAAAAATAGGTGTTTAACAAACGGCGAGCCTACGTATGATATAATTTTTAAAAATCTTATTGATATAAAGAAAAAGGAAGGAGAATTTCATTTTACAATAAGGTGTAATATTGATAGAGATTCAAAAATCGATAAATTTATAGAAGATTTTAAAAAACATTTTAAAGATGATTCTAGATTTTCTCTTTTTATTTTTCCAATCTCCAATTGGAGCAATTCATTAGATTGTTCAAATCTTATATCGCGAGGTGAAATACTTAAAAAATATACTTCATTATTTAAAAATAATGGTATACAAGATCATTATTTAGACTTTTACATTAACAGCGATATGTCCTGCGAATATTCTTATCCTAATGCATTTGTTGTGTTACCTAATGGTAAAATAGATTTTTGTACAATTTATATGAACGAGAATAGTAAATTGTCTATAAAGAATTACTTTGAGAATATTCACCATCACAATAATAAAAAGCTAGTTACAGCGTGCACAAAGAAAGACTGCGTTCTATTTCCAAAATGCTTTGGTTTTGTTTGTAAAAAGGTTAACAGAGACATGTATTGTGATAATTACTTGAATGAAATTAAATTTTATCTAAAGGAATATTTTTTATAAAACAACTACGAGTGTTATCCATATACAATATGAGTAGGAGACAAAAGCTATATTGCATTAATTGTAAATAAAAAAATCTGTTTATAAGTTATCCTAATTATTTCTAAAAACAATGTGTTTTTGTATTATATTTATAAAATTTAAGAAAGGAGGTGAGAAACTATGACAGTTGCATATGTAGGAGCTAAAACTTCTGGTTCTGTTGCTCTTGGAGTCAATATAAATTGCGGCGGCAGTTGTAACGGAAGATGTCTTAGCTTTGTAGCGTTATAAACAAAAAAAATTAATCGTAAGCAACAAAAAATTGTTGCTTACGATTTTGTAATCAAGGAATTAAATTGGAATTTTAAACAAATTTACTAGTTTAATAAGATTGTTTATTTTATATAAAGCAAAATTTAAATTATTATTTTGAAACAATGGATTATAAACTATGAAAGAACTTAAGAAATATTATTTTTATAAAAAAGGAACGTTTGTCT
>CAZJPX010000048.1:0-5494 GCA_964548325.1 uncultured Staphylococcaceae bacterium | reverse complement strand
ATGAGATTATTTAAAATTTTAGCGAAAAAATGCTTTAGAGATGTTTTAAGAAACATTAAGCAATTCATTGCTATTATTTTTATCATAGGCATTTCTGTCACATTATATATCGGACTTGAAGCAAATGCTGATTCATTAGAACAAAGAGTAAATTTAGCTTATTCAGAAGAATATGGAAATCTAGCTGATGTTTGGATAACATTCTCCCCTTCATATGAAGACATAGAAAGTGGAGCACTCGATGAAGAAAAAGAAAATATACAAGAGATAATTGGCGAGGATTCATCTTTTGAAACTCGTTTATATCTCCCTGCAAAAATCGGAAACTATTCTGCATATGGACTAATCTCATATGAACTACCATCAATTAATCAAGCATACAATGTTGATGTAGAATACTCTTTAAGTAACTCATCACCATATGAAGATTTCTTCTACGTTGATTATGCATTTATTGAAAACAACTTTAAAGAAAACGGTATGCCTTATGAGATCGGTGATGAATTAAACGTCTCTTTTGATCTATCATATTTTGAAGGGATAGATGATATTATAAATGATATAGTAATTAATAATTATGACACATTTGTAGAAGCGTTAAGTATATTGGTAGATCTTGCTGATCAAAATGCTGGTTCTAATATAATTTCTTTTTTAGAAGATTATAAAACTGAGTTAATTGATGTAATAACCGCGCAGATTACCGATTATTTTGAAAATAATACATCGATGCAATTAGATGTAGAAATCACTGGAATGATGAATCATCCAGAGAATTTACAAGCCCAATCTTTTTATGGAACACACTTTTTGATGGGTAGTAAAACACTTGTCACATCTATTATTGAAAATATCGGATCTGATCTAGATTCAGAAAAACTTCATGAAATTGTTAATACCTTATTTGATGGAAGCGACTTTCAATCTATTGCAATTAAAGAAAGTATAAATAATCTTATTTCACAGTATAGTGATGAAATTGATTTGTATCTAAATCTAATTTATTCATATGCTTTGAATTATTTAAATGATTCCGATAATGACGAAGCAAATACATTCTTAAAATATATTTATAACCAATACATAATTAAACTTGATGATGATACATATTTAGATGAGGTAGTGGAAGATTTAAATAACTATTTCAACAGTAGAGATACCCTTAATAATCCTACAACCTCTATTATTCTTTCAATACTAGATAAAAATAATTATCCACTATGTATAGCCTTATCAAATGATGTGACTCAAGCAAAGCAAATGGCTTATATATTTCCATTGATATTTTTTGTTGTAGCAGTTCTAGTTGTTTTAACAACCATCACTCAAATGATTCTAAAAGAAAGAACTCAAATTGGAACGATGAAAGCTTTAGGTATCTCTAAAGTTAAGATATTTGCATTTTATTCAATCCTATTTAGCTTCGTATCTTTAATAGGAGTACTTTTTGGATTTATTGTTGGCCCAATTCTTCTTCCATTAATCATGAATATTAAATATGTTTTGTTATATAACCTTCCATCATTTACATACATATTCCCTGTATTTTCTTCAATCTTAACCTTGTTTGTTGTTCTTGGCTTAGTTGTCTTAATTACGTTTGCGATCACATTTAAAGAGTTAAGACTAGCTCCAGTTTCATCGATGAGACCTAAAACCCCAAGTATGAAAATTAAAAAACAGAAGCAATCCAAGATAAAAAATACTTCTATTATGATGGGATTTAGAAATATAAGAGTTCATTTTACCAAATCAATTATGGTCATCATTGGAGTTATGGGCTGTTGTGGGCTTTTAATTTGTGGAATAGGAATTGAAGACACTTTAGATAGTGGAGTAAATATTGAAATGCAAAATGTTTATGGGGCAGATATTACAGTCTCCTACACTACTAATTCAAGTAGAGGATCGATGAGTGGAGAGATCGAACAAATTGAAGGTATCGATGCAGTTTATGAATATGCAACATTATCTATTACCGCAATCAATGAAAACAAAAGTTCGTCTGAAACTTTATATCTTTTCTCTAGAGATACCACTTATGTTGGATATTCATCACGGGATTATTACTTTGAAGATGAAGAAGGAACTATCCAATACAACTGTGGTATATCTAAAGCGATCGCAGAAGATTTAGATCTTAAGGAAGGTGATGTTATATCTATCACTCACAACACCAGTTTATATTCTTTTAGAGTAGCTGAGATCTTTTATACGTTTGCTGCAAGAGCAATATATGTATATGAAGAAACTATAAATCTTGTGTCATATCGTACAGCAAGTTGGGTTTCGGTACTAAAAGATCAAAATGATAATTGGATTGTAGATTCAGATGTATTAGTAGAGTTAATAAATAGTATTGGTGGAATATCTTCTATTGCAACATATGAAGATAACTTAGCTAGAGTAGAAGGTTTCTTATCTAGTATTAGATATATGACTAATACTGTTAAAGTTTTTGCATTATTATTAGCAATTGTCGTCTTATTAAATTTATCGATTTTAAATTATGAAGAACGACTTAGAGATTTAGCTACGTTAAAAGTATTAGGTTTTTCAAGAAAAGAAATTGGGGCATCACTGATTGTTGAATCGATGGCTCTTACATTCATTGGTTCAATTCTTGGTATGTTTATTGGCTATCCATTAGAATATGCAGTTCTTGTAAGTAATGCAACAAAACTTGTCGCATGGAATTATGTAATATATTGGCCAACATTCCTCATCGCATTTGTTGTATCACTTGCTGTTTCTTTTGGAGTTAACTTACTATTAACTTCAAGAATCAACAAAATACAAATGTCAGAATCCTTAAAATCAATTGAGTAAATTTTTATAAATATATTAGATTTGCAACAAATTCATTTAATAATTACGTGTTTAATTATTTTCTTCATTTCTAATTTTAGCTTCAGACTTTTTTCTTTGAGCAAGATTTAAAACCTTCTTCCTCATTCTAAAAGCAGTAGGAGTTATCTCAACCAACTCATCTGAATTTATATAATCAAGACAATCTTCAAGAGTTAGTTTTCGAGGTACTTTTAACACAATTGTTTGATCTTTAGTAGCTGATCTTTGGTTTGTTAAATTCTTTGTTTGACATACATTTACTGCTAGATCCATATCATATTTATTTTCACCAACAATCATCCCTTCATACACTTTTGTGCCTGGTTGGATAAACATGACTCCTCTTTCTTCGATATGTTTTAAAGCATAAGGAGTAGCAACGCCAGTCTCGGTTGCAACAAGTGTGCCAATAGATCTTTCTCCAATCTTATTTTCATGCACTTTTCTATACTCTTTAAATGTGTGAGCAATAATTCCATATCCTTTAGTAAGAGTTAAAAAGTTAGATATAAATCCAATTAAACCACGAGATGGAATCATATATGAAAGCTTTGTTGTTGTATCTTTAGCATCCATGTTTTGAAGTTCTGCATCTCTTACTCCAAGGGAAGTCATAACATCACCCACAAAATCATTTGGAACCTCAATTATTAATTCTTCATATGGCTCACATTTGATTCCATCAATAGTTTTAATAATAACTTTAGGGCGAGATACTTCTAGTTCAAATCCTTCTCGTCTCATATTTTCAATTAAAATTCCAAGATGCAGTTCTCCTCTACCTGCTACTATCCAATTTTCTGAATTTGGTATTTTTGTGACTTTGAGTGAGACATCTTTTTGAGATTCTTTATATAGACGATCATCGATTTGTCTTGCTGTTAGAAATTTTCCATCCTGTCCAACAAAAGGAGACGTGTTTGTTCCAAAAGTCATTTCTAAAGTTGGTTCATCAATATGTAGAGTAGGTAACTTATCAAGATTATCTTTATCACATAATGTCTCACCAACATTTAAATCCGTTAAACCAGCAATCGCACAGATATCACCTGCTTCACATTTATCAATCTCTAATCTTTTTAGCCCATAAAATCCAAAAAGCTTCAATACTTTAAATTGTTTAACAGACCCATCAAGTCTTATACAACTTATGATGTCATTAATTTTAACTGTTCCTCTTTGGATTCTACCTATTCCCATTCTTCCAACATAATCGTTGTAGTCAAGTAGAGCTGGTTGCATTTGAAATGGGCCGTTAACTGAAACCTTTGGATCAGGTATTTCATTAATTATTAATTCAAAGATTGCATCCATTCCTAACACTTGAGTTGAAGGGTTTGGATCTAAAGAACTAGTTCCATTTAGTGCGGAGGTATAAGCTACTTTAAAATCGAGTAGTTCATCGCTAGCACCAAGTTCCATAAATAGATTTAAAACCTCATCTACAGCATTAGCTGGTTTGGCATTTTGTCTATCTACTTTATTTATTACAACAATTGGTTGAATATTTGCTTCGATTGCTTTTTTAAGAACGAATCGAGTTTGAGGCATCGTACCTTCAAAGGCATCAACAAGTAAAAGACAACCATCAACCATATGCATGATACGTTCAACCTCTCCTCCAAAATCGGCATGTCCTGGAGTATCTAGAATGTTGATCTTGTAATCCTTATATCTAATTGAAGTTGGTTTTGAAAAAATAGTTATCCCTCTTTCTTTTTCAAGAGGATTGGTATCCATAGATAAATCATCAATTTTTTCATTTTCTTTAAAGGTACCAGAATACTTTAATAATTGATTAACGAGTGTTGTTTTACCATGGTCGACGTGAGCTATAATTGCAATATTTTTAATCTTCATAAGTATCTTTTTTCAAAACTATAAAAATATATCATAGCAGTAGTTAAAAGTTAAGAATTAATTGAAATCAGATGTGTAAAAAAGGTATCAATTTAATAATAATGTTTAATTTAATTTTTTTAAAAAATATATCAAATTTGCAGGGTTTAATAGGAAAAAACGGACTTTTTTCTTAAAATGAATTGTTAAAAAAATAGGTATTGAATTTTAAATATTAAAGAATATAATAATTAATTTAGTAGTGGTTCACCTATATATAATTTTTATATATATAGGCACCTAATTTGTAATTAAAAGCAATGTGATGAGAGAGGAGGTTTATGGGTAAAACAGAAAAGTTAGAAAGCTATGAAAAAGCCAAGTTCAAGTATAGAGACATAATTAAAAAGTTGTTCTCATGTATAGGCAAGTATAAAAAACAAACAATAATTGGAATCATTTTCATAACCCTTGAAACATTTATGGAAGTTGTTATCCCTTACGTGATGTCTCTTTTAATTGATACTATGTCCGATTTTACTAACGATACAACTAGTTTATTACCAACTGTTTTAATCTATGCTGGTATACTTCTTGTTTTAGCGATGTCTTCTTTTGCGTTTGGTGTTATCGCTGGTAGATTTAGTGCGATAGCAGCTGAGGGATTTGCTAGAAATCTAAGAGCGGCCATTTTTGAAAAACTAAATACCTTCTCTTTTAAGAACATCGATAAATTTTCGATAGCTAGCTTAGTTACAAGACAAACAACCGATATCTTTTATATAAAATGGGCATTTATGATGAC
>CAZJPX010000047.1:0-5840 GCA_964548325.1 uncultured Staphylococcaceae bacterium | reverse complement strand
CTAAAATTAGATTCATTTTAGATAATGTAAAAGGTGCAAAAGAAAAAGCAGAAAACGAAGAATTATGTTTTGGAACAGTTGATACATGGTTGATGTATAAACTATCTAATGGAAAGATATTTAAAACAGATATCACTAATGCCTCTCGAACAATGTTGTTTAACATTAATACTTTAAATTGGGATGAAGAGTTATTAACTATATTTAACATTCCAAAATCTATTCTTCCTACCGTTCATGAATGCTCTGAATATTATGGAGATGCAACGATATTAAATCCATCATTAAAAATAATGGGAGTATGTGGCGATCAACAAGCTGCTCTTTTTGGCCAAAACTGTTTCTTAAAAGGTGAGAGCAAAAGCACATATGGAACAGGTTGTTTCATGCTTATGAATATAGGTAATGAAGTTCAATTATCGAATAATGGACTAATAACAACTATTGCTTGGAAGTATGATAATAAAATTAATTATGCACTAGAAGGAAGTGTGTTTGTTGGTGGATCTTCTGTCCAATGGTTAAGAGATAACATGAAATTATTTAATGATGCAAAAGAAACTGAAGACTATGCATATAATTCAACTGATACAAATGTATATTTTGTTCCTGCATTTGTTGGACTTGGTGCACCTTACTGGGACGATGAATGTAGAGGAGCTGTGTTTGGTTTAACAAGAGCTACTACTAAAGACAGTTTGATAAAATCTGTTTTAAATTCAATTGCACTTCAAGTAAAAGATGTCATTAAAACAATGGAAAAAGATACAAAAATAAAACTAAAAGTTTTAAAAGTTGATGGGGGAGCAACCGCTAATAATTATTTGATGCAATATCAAGCAGATATTTTAAATTCGCAGGTTAAATTACCATTTTGTCTTGAAACTACTGCTCTTGGTGTAGCATATTTTGCTGGTCTTGCTAGTGGATATTTTAAATGCATTGAAGAGATAAAAAATATTCATAGTTACAGTAAAGAATATAATCCAAGCATGAGTAGTGATACAAGAAAAGAAATAGATAAAAAGTGGAAACTAGCTATTAAAGCAGCTAGGATTTTTAAATATAATGGATAAGAAATTTGAAGAATTATTTTTAGATACTTTTATTGTAGCACCGAGTGCTACAAAGAAATTTTTTCTTAATTTAAAATATAAAAATCCAAGATACAATTTTAAGTTTTTAACTAAAGAAGAACTACAAGAACATACATTTGGAAAAATAGATCAAGATAAAGCTATCTTGTTGTTGATGAAAAAAGAACAATTTAATTTTTCTATTGCTAAAAGATATGTGAATTTTATAAAAAGAGGAGCAAGAGGAAAAGTTGATGATAAGATAAATTTTGATAGTTTTAAATCATTATTAGAAAACAACAAATTGATTAAGCTTGATGAAACTTTTAAACATCTAATTCAAAAGAAAAAAGTTATTTTTGTATCATACAGCGAGAACAATTTAGAGATTAAAAATTTGATAAATACATTAAAATTAAAAGATTTTCAATTTATTAAATTTTCCTCGTTTTTTAAAGAAAACCCTGCAAAAACCATATATAAATTTGAAGGTATCGAGGAAGAAGTCAAACATGTTTTAAATTTAGTAGCTAAAGATTTAGATGAAAATAAGCCAGTAAAAATAATATGTAGTAAGGATTCTTATTCATATTATTTAGATTTATTTGGTAGTAGTATTGGTTTGAAATTTAACTACCAAGATAAAGATTCTCTGTTTAATACTGAGCTTGGAAAAGAACTATTTAATATAGTAAGAAATGACAATAAGAAATCACTACTAAAATACATAAAAGACAATGAAAAGCAACTTAAAGATAAATATAAAGAACAAGTAGAATTAATACAAAATGTTTTAATTTCTTTTGATGTAGATAGCTTTCCTCTTTCTACTAAAATAATTAATTTAAAAGAAATTTTAAAAACTTATTCAAAGTCAAATGTGCGATATGAAAAAGCACCTATCGTTACTTCTTCAATAGATTTTGATGAATCCTATGAATATTATTTTTTAAATGTTATTGAAGGAAATTTCCCAAGCCTATCAACCAATAACGATATATTAGATGATAAGAATAAAGAATTAATAAATATAGAAACTTCGGAACAACATAATGAAATGGTGATTGATATTTCAAGAGCATTTATGAACTTTAAAAATAATATGTTTTTCTCATATTTTGTAGTTAATAACAACATCATAAATGAACCATCTTTTTTTGTATTAAATGGTAAAGATCCTGAAACTATAAAGACTCTAAATTATGAATATTCAAAAATAATAGCAACTAATTTTTATAAGACATATGATTATCAAAATAAAAAATATGGTGATGTTAGAGAATCTTTAAAACATTATGTCTCTACCTCAGGTTTGGAATTAAAAGATGATTATGATCCTTCGTTTAAGGGAATTGAATTTAGTTTTGATCCAAAGTTCATATATAGCTATTCATCTATGTCTGCATATTATGGATGCCCGTTTCAATTTTATTGTGACAGGGTTTTAAATTTAAACATACAAGAGGAAGAAAGTTTCTACATAAAATATGGGAAAGCTGCTCATTATATATTAGAGCATGTTTATAAAAATGATGTTGATTTTGATAAACTCTTTGATGGTTATATGCAGTCTCGAACAGAGTTTTCAAAGAAAGACAATTTCTTTATTGAAAGTTTAAAAGAACGTTTAAGATATGCATTTAAGAAGATTAGCGAGAGAAGAGATAAAGGAAGTTTTGATGGCGATCCAGAACCTGAAAAAACATTCACATATACCTGTCCTGATTATAAACTTAAAGGAACTCTTGATAGCATTGTGTTACTAAAATCTAAACATACTGGAGCTAAATATTTATATGTTGTTGATTATAAAACAGGAGAACCTCCAACTTTTGTCAAAGACGAAGTAAAAAATGGCGATAAAGATTCATTACAACTTGCAACATATATGTTTTTATTACAAAACGAATCCAAATATAAAGAATATCGACCTGTAGGATTTTATATTCAACCATTAAAATTTAGATATAGAGATATAATTAAAGAAAGTGTTGATCTATCTTTAAGAGGTATCACATTAGATAATCGTGATGTTTTAAATGCTATTGATAAAGATATTTCAGAGAGTCTTCCAAAAGGTAATGGCATTTTAAATATAAACTATGTTAAGAAACGTGGATGTTTTAATAATTGTTATTCAGAAACAGCGTTTAAAGAAATCTATGAAGATGTAGAAAAGGTATTATCTGATTTTAATAAAAACTATAAAGCTGGTATTTTTAATATTGAAAGTGCAAGTTTTAAAGTTTGTAAAGATTGTAAATATTCTGATCTTTGTTATTTGAAAAACCGAAGAATAAAAAAGTAAATATGAGGGTTTTGCGATGAGTTTTAATACAAAACAGGAAAAAGCTATTAATTCAAAAGTTGGTAGAAACCTATTAATCAGTGCAGGAGCTGGTAGTGGTAAAACCAGTGTTTTAACCCAACGTGTTATTAGAATATTGCGTGATGGAGAAGCAAATCTTTCAGAATTATTAATCTTAACTTTTACTAATGCTGCTGCAATTGAAATGAAAGTCAGAATCAAAAAAGAACTTTCTAAAATTAAAGTATTAAAGGATTTAGTTCCATTTGTAGATTCAACTCACATTGAAACATATGATGCATATCGTATGTTTCTTGTAAAAAAATATGGACAAAAAATTGGCTTATCAAATGATATCAATGTATTAGATAATGATATTTTCTCAGTCAAGAAAAGACAATTTATTCAAGAAGTTCTTGAAGAAGAATATCAAAACGATTCTAAAGAATTACATACTATTGCTAATATGTACCTAGATCGAAGCGATGATGAGATAATCAAGTTTATTGCTAGGATTATTGATGTAGTACCAAACATAGATAACAAATTTATTAAAGAATATGAAAGCAAGTTTTTGGTTGACGAGTACTTTGAGCAATTTGAAAAAGATGTGCTGAATCAAATAAAAAGCCTCGCAGAAGAGGCATTAAAAATTTCTACTGATGAAAACATGAAGATCAAAAAATTGAACCAATGTTTCCAAGATATTCTCAATTATTCAACTCTTAAAGAATTTATGGAAGCAGGTGAACCATTTCATGATGGCAAAGCTGACTTAAAGGATAAGGAACGTCAATCGATTATTCAGGGTTATAGAAACGAAATTAAAGCACTGTTTAATGAAATAAATTATAAAGTACTTCATGATTATGACATCCCTCTTCATAAAGAGGTCATACCTTATATCTTAAAGCTATCATTAAAAGCTAGTGAAAAACTAAATGAATTTAAGAGAGTGAATGGTTATTTTACATTCAATGATATTGCCTTGTTTGCAAACAAGATATTAAATGAAAACGAAAATATCAAAGAAGAAATTAGACACTCTTTTAAAGAAATCATGATTGATGAATATCAAGATACATCTGATTTAGATGAAGAATTCATTGAATTGATTTCAAATAATAATGTTTTCTGTGTTGGAGATATTAAACAATCGATTTATCTATTTAGAGGAGCGCAACCTGATAATTTTAAAAAGAGATCTGATAGATATAGAAAAGATAAAAATGGCAGCTCATACATTCAAATGAATGATAATTATCGTAGTAGAAAAGAAGTAATCGATTTTATTAATAAGCTGTTCCAAAACGTTATGACGCCTAAAAGTTCTTCAATTCAATATAAAGCTAGTGAAGAGTTAGAATCTGCAAATACCACGCTAAACACCACTAAAATTAAAAAACAACAATATGGATTTTTCACATTAACTTATGAAAAACCCGAGAAGAACAAAGGTGAAAAAGATGAAGCAAATAATGAAGAAACCCTAGATATTAATGAGACTGAAGCTATATTAATGGCTGAAGATATCTTAAATCGAATTCAAAATAAAGAGCAAGTTTACACAAGTGAAGGACTAAAAGATATTCAATATAAAGACATCGCTATTTTAGTAGAAAAGAAAACAAAGCTAGATATGATAGAAGAGGTCTTTAAAAATTATGGAATACCTCTTACAATCTTCACAACCGAAAACTTACTTGTTAACGATGTTATATTAACAATCATATCTTTATTAAATTTTGTTTATGAATATCAAAAAGTTGAAGCAAAAAATAAAGTTTTAAAAAGATATTTTGTTTCAATAGCAAGAAGCTTTTTGTTTGAATACAATGACCAAAAAATATATGAACTTATCACTAAAGATACGTACAAAAAAGATGAGTTGTATAAGATACTTGCAAAGTTTGCTAATGAAAACAAAAATCTACTCATCTCAAATCTATTTTCAAATTTATTAGAATCATTTAATTTCTTTGAAAAGATTGCTAGGTTTAGTGATCCGATAAAAGAGATTAATATTTTAAATCTTTTATATAACAAAACTAAGCAACTTGATCAATTACAATATACATTAGAACAGTTTGTTCAATATCTTAAAGATCTTAGTAGTTTAAACTTAACAATTGAGGTTAATAAGAGTGCTTCAAGCGATAATGCTGTTCAGCTCATGTCGATACATAAATCGAAAGGTTTACAATTTAATGTCGTTTATTTCCCTCAACTTGAAGAAAGAACTAAAACAGATAAGGATTCTTATAAAGTTTCTTTAAAATATGGGTTCTGGTTTCCTTTCTTGTCTAACAAAACTAAAAAAGGATCATATATCTATGATTTCTATGATGAGAGGAAGAAGTTAGAAGAACAAGAAAGAATTAGAAAATTTTACGTTGCACTAACTAGAGTCATTGAAGTTGGAGTGTTCGTTCTTCCAATATCTAAAACCGGTAAAT
>CAZJPX010000046.1:0-5915 GCA_964548325.1 uncultured Staphylococcaceae bacterium | reverse complement strand
TTCAAATGTTTTACTTCTATACTTGTTATATAGTGCTTGGTAGGACATAAATCGAAGTTAATTATACAATAATTTATATATCTTATAAAGGAACTAGTCTTTAATTGACTACTATGGTTTGATATAATTTTTTAGGTTTTAGTTATGGAAAAAAACATGTTAGAAAGACTTGAAGCATCTGCTTCAAGATTAAAAGATATCGATCAAGCTTTGATGCAAGATGATATCAATTCTGATTTAGATAAGTTTAGAAGTTTATCTAAAGAAAGAGCAAAACTCGCCCCTATTGTAGATAAATATAACGAGTATTTATATGCAAAAGCTAATATGGACGATGCTTTAGTTATGTCTAATGATTCTGATATTGAGATATCAAAATTAGGAAAAGAAGAATATAAGAAAAACGAAGAGTTAATAGATAAATTAATAGAAGAATTAAAAATATTATTAATACCATCTGATCCAAATGATGGAAAAGATGTCATATTTGAGATAAAAGGTGCTGTTGGAGGAGACGAAGCAAATATATTTGCTGGAGATCTCGTAAGAATGTATATCAAATATTGTGACTCAAAAGGATGGAGTTACAAAATAATTGATGAAACACCATGTGGAGTTGGTGGATACTCATACATGCAATTTGTTGTAGTTGGTGATGAAGCATATTCACATCTAAAATATGAATCCGGTGTCCATAGAGTTCAAAGAGTACCTCGAACTGAGGCAAACGGAAGAATTCATACATCTACTGCAACTGTTGTTGTTATGCCTCGCATTGATGTTAATGAAGTAAATATTAGAACAGAAGATTTAAGAGTAGATAGATATCGAGCACAAGGAGCTGGCGGACAAAACGTCAACAAAGTTGAAACAGCCGTAAGAATCACCCATCTTCCAACAGGAATAGTTGTTTCTTGTCAAACCGAAAAATCTCAACTTCAAAATCACCAGATATGTTTAGAGATGCTTGCTAGTAAACTTGCCCAACTAGAAGAAGAGAAAAAAGAAAAAAGCGAAGCATCATATAGAAGCAAAATAGGTAGCGGAGATAGAAATGAAAAAATAAGAACATATAACTACCCACAAAATAGAGTAACCGACCATCGAATAGGATACACAGTTCAACAGCTAGATAGAATCATGGAAGGCAATTTAACTCCATTAATCGATGCATTAATAAACTATGATCAACAACAAAAAATTCTTAATGAAGGAAAATAAAACCAATAGAAAATGGTTTTATACTATCCAAGAAATATTAAAAGAAAACAAAATTGAGCACACCGATAATCTAATATATCAAATACTTCAAATATCAAATAATTTTGAAAATTACACTCAATTAGTGCTCAATTTTGACAAAAAACACGCAAAACCTAGATATTTATTAAAAATATTAAGAAAAATAATTAAAGGTTTACCTCTTCAATACGTTATTGGTTATGCGTGTTTTTTGGACTCAAAAATATTTGTAAATAAGAGTACATTAATACCCCGAGAAGAAACAGCAGAGTTGGTTTTAAAAATAGAGAAAATTTATGAAGAAAATACCACTGCACCTAGTAAGATTTTGGATTGTTGTGCTGGCAGTGGATGCATAGGGATAAGTTTAAAGAAAAAATATAAAGATGCTGAACTTACTTTCATAGAAAAATATAGAAGAACATTTAGTGTATTAAAGAAAAACATAAGAGAAAACAAGATTGAATGTAATTGTATAAAAGGTGATTGTTTTAAAATACTTAAAAAACCTAATAATAAATATGATTTATTTGTCTCTAATCCTCCATATGTCGATACAAAAGAAAATATCGATAAATTGGTTATTAAAAATGAACCAATTAATGCTATATATGTAGAAAAGGGAACAAAATTTTATGAACTCTTTTTTAAACATTCATCTTTGTTTCTTCAAGATAAATATTTAATGGCTTTTGAGATAGATGAATGTTTAAAAAAAGAACTTGAAGAGCTTATAAATAAATATTTTAGAAAAGATGATGTTCAATATTTATTTAAAAAAGATTTGTATAACAAAATACGTTTTCTTTTTATTTCTAACTACTTGATATTAAAATAATTAATACTATGAAATATTTAACTCAAGAAAATATTGATGAAGCATATGATATTTTAAAAGCTAATGGTGTTCTTGCTTTTCCTACAGAAACAGTTTATGGTTTAGGGATTATTGCTAATTCTGAAAAAAACCTTGCTAAACTTATTCAAATTAAAAAAAGAAGCGATAAAAAACCATTTACTTTAATGTGTTCTAGGCTTGATCAGGTATCTAAATATGTAGAATCAAATAGTGTATTTAACAAACTATCTAAGGCTTTTTTTCCTGGTGAAATTACTATCATTACGAAGTGCAAAAATAACACACCAAGATATTTAGATTTTGGAACTGGATATATTGGAATAAGGATTCCAAACAATGAATTCATATTAAAGGTGTTAGATAAACTTGAAGAACCTTTGTTTGTTCCTTCAGCAAATATCTCTGATTTTGAGCCAGCCTTAAATAGTGATGAAGTATACAATTATTTTAAAGAAGATATTGATGGAATAGTTGTTGGAGAAGTTGGTAGTAAAGTACCATCTACTGTTGTGCAAATAATTAATGATAAAATTAAAATAATTAGAAAAGGAAAAATAACAAAGAATCAAATCAAGGAGGCACTTAAATGAAAATAGTAGTTGGAGCAGATCACGCCGGATATGAAGCTAAAGTTTATTTAGTAGAACAGCTTAAAAAGAAAGGATATGAAGTAATTGATGTTGGAACAAATTCAAAAGAAAGTTGTAACTATGCTTCATATGCATTAGATGCAGCAAAATTAGTTGCTGAGAAAAAAGTTGATTATGGTGTTCTTGTCTGTGGTTCTGGACAAGGAGTTTGTATCGCTGCAAACAAAGTTAAAGGTATAAGATGTGGCATTGGATTTAATGATAAAGTATCTTTATTATTAAGAACTCATAATGACGCAAATATGATTGCTTTTGGTGCAAACTTCACTACAAAGGAAGAAATAATAAATAGAACTTTAATATTTTTAAATGAAAAATTTGAAGGTGGAAGACACGAAGCAAGAGTCAACACAATTTCTAATTACGAAAAATAAATAATATTGGAATAATTATAGTTTTTTGGCATCTTGTTATTGTAGGAATATAGATGTCGTTTAAATGTGGTTTGTGTGGAAATGAAGACGAACTATACATTGGTTATTTTAAAGATCAACCATATTGTAGAAAATGCATTTCTTTTATTGGAGAGAGAGTAGAAGAGAACGATGAAGACGACTTTAATTTAGAAGCTGGAGATTTAAATTTAAAATATTCCTTATCTAAAGAACAGGATGATATCGCAACCGCGGTTTTAGAAAATTACAAAAAAGGTATTAACACACTCATATATGCAGTTTGCGGTGCAGGGAAAACTGAACTTGTTTTTAAAGTTATAAAGCACGCACTAGATAATAATCAAAAAGTTGGTTTTGCTATCCCAAGAAAAGATGTAGTTATTGAGTTGGCTCACAGATTATCAAAGGCATTTAATAGAGCAAAAGTAATTGATTTATATGGTGGACATACAGAGGTTTTAAATGGAGACATCATATGTTTAACAACTCATCAGTTATATAGATATGAACAGTTTTTTGATTTGCTTATCTTAGATGAGATTGATGCTTTCCCATATTATCGTAACGATGTGTTAGAGGCAATTTTTAAAAGAAGTGTAAAAGGAAATTATGTATTAATGTCAGCAACTCCAGATCAACAAAGACTAGATGAATTTTCAAAAGATGGACATGAAACATTAAGGTTATTTCATAGATATCATAAACATCCAATACCTGTTCCAATAATAAAGGTTAGATATTGGTATTTTGCTCACGCTTTTTTAGCTAAGAAATTAAAAGAGTATATCAAAGAAAATAAGCCTTGTTTAGTGTTTGTTCCAACAATAGAAATGAGCGAAGAACTCTTTATTATTTTAAAAAACGTTGTAAAAGGTGGATATTTTGTAAATTCTAAGTCCTATAGAAGAAAAGAAATTATTCATGATTTTAGAAATGGTAGATATAACTATTTGATTACGACAGCTGTTTTAGAAAGGGGTGTTACATTTAAAAATTTACAGGTCATAATATTTAAGGCTGATCATGAAATCTATAATTCTAGATACCTCATACAAATATCTGGTAGAGCAGGAAGGGTAATAGGTGCAGAAGATGGAGAAGTCATTTTCTTATGTTCAAGAAAAACTAAAGCAATGGAAGAAGCAATTGTTTTCACTAGAGAAGCAAACGACTCATTGCAAAAGTTGCTTCAAAAAAATTAAGCAAAATAATCTTCATAATTTTGTTTCTTTAAACCAATACTTATGTTCAGAGTGTCTAAGGAAAATGAATCCAATTTTTAAAGAGTTTGAAATAAACAGAATAAATGTTTTATCAATTTATGAATACAATGATGTGATAAAAGAAAAACTGTTTTTATTTAAAGGTTGTAAAGACTATGAACTAAAAGATATTTTCATTAAACCATTTTTTCGTGAACTATCTTTATTATTCAAAAACTACATATTTATTCCAATGCCATCATACCATTTAAATGATGAAGAAAGAGGCTTTAATCATGTAGTAGAAATGTTTGGTTGCTTCGATAAAAGCATACACCCAATTCTTATTAAAACCTCAAACATTAAACAGGCAAATCTAAGCAGTGAAGAAAGAGCAAGCATAGGCAAATTCATTCAATTAAAGGAAGATATTGATTCATCTTTTTATCAAAACAAAAAGATATGTTTGATAGATGATGTTTGTACTACTGGATCGACTTTAAAAAGAGCATTAGAAATTATTGAAACATTTAATCCAAAAAGAATAAAAATACTTGTCATGGCATCAACAATCTTTGAGAAAAATGAAGAAAATAAAAACAAAGTTTTTATATAGGTCAATGTCAAGTTGTGCGAAACCTCTATATAGTGCTATAATTTAAAAACTTTTTTAATCATGTGAAAGGTTGTGTGAAAGAATGGGAAATATTATATCTAGAATATTCAGAGTCGATCAAAGAATTTTAAAAAAATATGTCAAACAGGCTCGTAAGGTTGAGGCATATGCAAAAAGAATGAGTGCAATGACTGACGATCAACTTAGAGCTAAAACAGCTGAATTTAAACAAAGACTCAAAGATGGTGAAACGCTTGATGATATCAAGCACGAGGCTTATGCTGTCGTAAGAGAAGTTGCAAAAAGAACTCTTGGAATGTATCCATTCCATGTTCAAATTGTTGGTGCGCTTGTTCTCCATGATGGAGATATCGCCGAGATGAAAACTGGTGAAGGTAAAACTCTTACAGAAACAATGCCTGTCTATTTGAATGCCTTAACAGGGAAAGGTGTTCATGTTGTTACGGTTAACGAATATTTAGCTCAAAGAGACGCCAACGAAATGGGTCAAGTTTTTAAATTCCTTGGACTCACGGTTGGTGTTAATCTTCATGCTTTAAATACTGAAGAGAAGAAAAAAGCACATGGATGTGATATTACATACACTATCAACTCAGAACTTGGATTTGATTATCTAAGAGATAACATGGCACCTACTACAAGCCAGAGAGTTTTAAGAGGACTCAACTATTGTATTGTTGATGAAGCTGATAGTGTTCTTGTTGATGAATCAAGAACTCCTCTTATTATATCCGGAGGAGCTAAAGCTAGCGCTTCTCAATATAGTGTTGCAGATCGTTTTGTTAAGATGCTAACTCCTTCAAAGATTGTAGATGATGACTTTAAAAGAAAGCATCCTGACTATGAACCTGAAGGAGACTTTGTTATTGATATCAAAACTAAAACTTGTAACCTAACTGATAAAGGTGTTGATAAAGCTGAAAAATTATT
>CAZJPX010000045.1:0-6122 GCA_964548325.1 uncultured Staphylococcaceae bacterium | reverse complement strand
GTAATTTGTGTGACAATACCTTGAACTTTATAAACAGTGCTTGAAGAGTATCCGCTTGCAAAGTTGACATCAGCAGTTTTAGTAAGAAGCTCAGAAACTGATATTGTTTCAAGTCCTGAATATAACTGTTCTAATGTTGGATCGGTTGGATCTGGATCGGTTGGGTCTGAAGACCCAGAAACTAATTCTGCATCTGTAACTATAAAGTATACATAGCTACTATAGTAACCAATATAGTATCCTTCTAAATTGTATGTGCTACCATATGATATTGAAAGATCTGAATCAATTCCACCATATGGACTTTCCATTGTGTAGCTAGCACCGTCCATTGTAAAGATATCATAATTTCCACTCTGTGTAACAGTTGCTGTCCAACTATATTTTTGAATTGCGGTTGTTGGTACTGTTCCACTACCATAATTTAAATCTGATAGAAGTGATGTTGTTAATTCGGTAGCACTAACTTGTGTATAATCAAATGGTGCATCATTAGAATCTAATTTATAAATTGAAATATTTTCATCCATTTCATAAGCATTACTATATGTAGTAGTTGTACCAATAACTAATACATAATCACCTAAAGATAAAGAACTTACATAGTCTTCACCATAAACTATAATGCCTCCGGTTCCATCATGGACAATTGCATTACGAGAATTTTTACCAACAACTACACCTTTAATGGTATATTGTGTATCTACAGCATTTATATCAGAAATAGAAGTAACTGTTATCGTTGAGAAATCAACAACAGTAACTGTAACAGTATCAGTATATGTACTACTATCAGTTGTAAGAGTACCAGTTATAGTGGCACTACCTAATGCAACACCAGTTACCACATTGCCATTAATAGAAACGTAGTCTTCTCCTGAAGTTATTGCATACGAAACTGTTCCACTGCCTCTTCTTGGTTCTAGTACATATGAGAGAGTAGCAGTTCCATCAACGAAAATTTCACTAGCTGTTGAAGAAATGGAAAAACTACTAATTTGGACATCACCCATATCATATTCTTCACCATATACTCTTATATTGTTAAAATATGCAGCATATGAACCACCTGATATAGATAAATAACCTTGAGCATTTTCTCCAAAATAATATTGATATGTGAATTTATTGATTTCATATGTAGAACCACTGCTATTTGTATAATAAACACCAGTGGCTTCTGAAGATAATAATGTAGGTGTACTAACAGTAACATCACCAACTGTCATAGTGAGAAAGTTGTCAAATGTTGAATATGTATTGTAAAAATCAATAACAATACTTGTAACACTTAATCCGCCGTAAGATTCAATAACATACTCACCTGTGGAATATGAAGGGGTTTGATATGTACCTATTTCACCATATCCACCATACCCTGAATAGGAAATACCGATACTACTTGTTGTTGTATACATAATGGTTACGCCATCATATGTATCTCTAATATCTGTTCCGGATTGTTTATAAACAGTTGAACTACTGGCATCAACATCATCTGCAAGGTTTGTCGCGTTTGCAACATCCATCGTAAATAAAGGATCTTCTTCATCGATACTTGTATCAACAATGTTAACTGTAACAGAATCGGTTAATGTAACTCCTTCATATACTACAGTAAATAATATTGTTGCTTCGCCTTCAGCAAGAAGTTCAACAGTTTTTGCATCATTATCAATAGATACTAAGCTACCTCCACTTGAAGCACTCATTGTGAAAGCAGTTGTACTCGTACTATTGACTCTTGCTGATGCAGTTAAAGTTTCACCAACATATTGGCTTCCGGATAATGTTGCAACAAGAGTGTAAGCATCTTCAACAGTAACCTCAATCACAACATCACTATTTGGCATTTCAAACGTATATGAACCACCAGTTCCAAGTGATGTTCCATTTACGGTAACACCAGTTAATGTTTTTCCATTTGCTACAGTGACAGTGAAGCTAACTGAGTCTCCAGCATTATAAGTCGTTCCACTTGCAATAGAGATTGTATAATCATCGCTTGCTTCATATGTGACAGTGTATTGCTCGGTTGTGGTATCACCTCTGTCGCCACAAGATACTAATGCACCTACGGCTAAACTAGTACCACCAAGTGCAATTAATGCACTCATTAACGCTGTTCTTAGTTTCTTTCTTTTCATAAAAATTCCTCCTAAATAATATGTAAACTAAGTATTTGACTAAACGTTATCTAAATAATAAACAAACTACTTCTTTAATTTCTTTAATTCCATGTCTCTTCTAGACAATAACATAATGTAATGGTTGTATTGTTTTCTTCTGTTGTATGCAGTTATTGCTTTATACAATCCTAGTATTAATAAAATAGCTGCTATTGCAAAACAAACAACACAAATCACAAATTGAAGAGATACAAAATTAAATCCAATAATCCTATTAGATCTTTTCTTAAAACATAAGAAAATAAATATAAAACCTAATACAAAAAATATAGCTCCAACAACAATATAACATAAGCTATTTTGAATTTTTTCCATGGCTTTTGCATCGTTTTTGTGCAAAATATTGGAATAATTGCTTACTTCTTCTTGATTTAAATTAGCTATTCTTTGTGAACCACTAAAAGATACAAGTTCTTCGACTTCCTCAGGTCTATCTACAAACATATATTTAATAGAGAGACCTATTTTTTTAAAGAATTCTTTAATAGCACTTAATATCTTTTTCATGGCTAGATTCCTTCTTAATGTTTATTAGTTTGTATAATCTAAAGTAATATCTCCTCTTGCAACAATTAGAGCTAACATACTAGTTGTTTGACCAGATGTAGATACGTATGCTTGAGAAATTGCTGTTAAACTAGTGAAACTACGTTGTTTATATGTTGTTTCAATATAACTAATTTTGTTTCCATCATCATCTGTTTCAGCTAGGTAATATTCATTATTAGAATTGTTATATGCGTATTTAGCTCCAGCAGATGCATATAAATTATCTCCTCCAGAGAAGAACTTATATGAATATGAATTTTGTCCATCATGTGTTAGATAGATTTCATCTGCAGTTTTAATTCTATAATACGTAGTTGTTTCACTACCAACTGTTCCAAATGTGGTTATTGAATGATCATCGAAATAAAATGGATATTTTAATGTATAGTTGTTAGTTGAACTTTCTCCACTTGTATCAATCTCGTATATACCACCTCTGTTATATAGATAACTACCTGGTTGATATTCTCTACAATCTAGTGTATCAGTGATTGTAACAAGAACATTTCTATATTTTTGAGATTCAAACTGAGCAGCAGTTAACTGAATTGGTTCAATCGTATGGCCACTAGATTGAACAATAGTATTCTTATTAGTGTCTGGTTTTAAAACATTATAAGATGTACCTTGCATCTGATAGTTACCACTATATGAAGAGATAACTCCAATTACAGCAACATAATCACCAACTGCTATAGTATTTGTTGCATATGTAAATACATAAATTCCATATGCTTCTGGAAGACCATTACTTTGATCATATGATGGCTGATCTTGGATGAAATATGATGTTTCAGTTTTTCTAGAGACGTATCCATATATTCGATAGAAAGTATAGTTATCTGCATAAGGCGAATCAGTGTTAAATGCACTAGTTCCATCAGTAGTACTTTCATATAAAGTTTTTAAATCAAGATTAACTGGCTCATCGTTATTATCCCAATAATAATTTGGATCTGATGCTGATGAATAATAATTTTTTTGGTTTGCTTCTGCTGATAAATTAGCTTTGTTAAATGCTATATAGTATTCTTCACCCATTTCATCAAGCGAACTTCCAAGTCCTTGAGAATAACCTTCATACATTATTTCAAGATTTAAACATCTAAAATCTTCAAGTTCTGGATTATCAACAGTTGCATACCAAACATAAGCTAGGTTTCTATTGTATCCATCAGTTTCTGATTCCCAAACTGATGTATCATCAACACCTTCTACTAAATCAGGATAAGAAGCTCTTCCTTGAGATTGAAGGATAACATGCTTTGCAGTACCAGTTGTCGCATCAAGTATAGATGCATTAAATTCCGATGCAGCTTTACCCCACTTTTCAATTACACTACTTGATTCTGGTGTATCAATACCTAGATATCTAACTTTGACGGTGTATCCTTCCATCTTGGTTGTGAAGTGAGTTGTATCTCCGTCAACTAAATATCTATATGAGCTAAGATCCATCTCTTCGATACCATCTTCTCTAAAATCATATGTAGCAGTGTTCATAACTGCATCAAATGTGTCTTCATCAATATTTAGTTTAAATTTTGAAACTATATCAACAGTTGGATCAATACTAAATGTAGCAGATATTCTATTTGTCCCAGCTGATAATGTTGACTGATATGTATTAGTTGCACCTAGTACTGTAGAAGCAGCATTTCCATTAACAGTTGCTCCACCAATTAGAAAATCTTCTGCAGGATAAACAACAAATGTGACTGTATCACCTGCTGAATATGTAGCAGTAGAATCATAATCTTCACCATTAACTTTAATATCTGAGATATAACCATAAATTGATGAAGAAATAGTGTTAGTAATAGTTGCACTGCTGCTGCTACTTGAACATCCAGCTAGAGTTAAAGTTAAACCAAACAAACTAAGACATGATACTAATACGTTTCGTTTTGTTAAGTTTTTCATTATTTATTTCCTCCAATGCTTATTATGAAGCTTGTAAACATGCATTGTATGCAGCTTGAAATGCTTCATCAATGCTTAAACTTTGTCTTGTGATATAAGTTATAATATTTCCTATTTCATCACGAGCAGTTGAAGAACCAACAAATACAGGTGAACTCATATAATAATCTCTCAATGTAGATGTGATAACAGGAATATCATATAAGAGATCTCCCCTACCAGCATATGAAATCCAGGTTTGATATGCCTCTGATGTAAATGAAGATTCTCTAACTGGATCATATGAATTGTTAAGTGCTAGATATGCATTGTTATCTGGATCGGCAAGAAATTTATAAAATAACCAAGCACCTTTATGAATGTATTCGTTCTCGTTATTGAAGAAACAAATAGAAGGACCTTGTTGGATATATAAACGGTTTTGATTTCCATTATCATCTTCATAACATGGAACAGGTGCTAATCCAACACCAAATACTGCACTAACTTGATAATCTGATCCTCCAGTAGAACCGATTGTCATAGCAACTTGTTGATTATTAAAATATGTGCTTGTATATGTATTTCCACCAAGTGTGTTCTTTGTAGTTAATACACCCTCAGTTATTAAGCTATATATATCGCTTACAAAATCTTTAGCTTCATCATTAACAAATTGGAAATGATCTGCAGTAGTTTCACCATCTTCAAGTAACTTTGTATATGGTATATCTCTTTGAGCAAATTGAGTGATTAACATATTAGAATCTGAATCATAACCGATAGGAACAAAGTAATCTGTCACACCTGCAGCATTTCTATCAGATAACATTTGTCTACCAGTTGCAATCATATCATCCCAAGTTTCTGGAACATCATATGCATATCCACCGTTATTTTGAACATATTCTTTTAATGTTTCTAAATCTTCATCAGATGGAGCTGCGCCTGCATCATCAACTGCTCTTACATATTGATTATAGGTAGTATCTGATCCAAGAACTGCTTGTGTTTGAGGGTTATTTCCAGCGAAATATCCCTTGTTGTAGTATAAGACTTCAGTTGATTTATACATTGGCATTGACCATGTACCACTAAAATGATAATTTTGTCCTTCTTCTAAGAATTCATCAACAAAGTCATCAAGTTCCTCATCGCTATATCCAAACTCTTCATCATTAATGAAGTTATCAAGTCTTAATAAGAATGATTCATCGATGTTATTTGTCATATATTCAGCAAAACTATCTGGATATCCCATTGCCATTGCAGGAACTATATTTGCTGCTAGGTTTGTTTTCATCGTGTCATGAAGTTCATCATATCCGCCGCCTTTATCGACAAGTACAACTTGATAATATTGACCTTCTTCACTTGCATTGAATTCATCGACAAGTTCTTGTAAGATGCCTTCTTTTTCTTGACCAAGACAATGCCAAAATTCAATAGTTACTGGACTATCTGGATCATCACTTGGTAAAT
>CAZJPX010000044.1:0-6160 GCA_964548325.1 uncultured Staphylococcaceae bacterium | reverse complement strand
TGGCATTATTAGAGTTAAAAAATATCAATAAATGGTTTGAAGATGTTGAGATTATTAAAGATGTTTCATTCAATGTGAATGAAGGTGAATGTGTCACAATTATTGGACCAAGTGGAAGTGGTAAAACAACCCTTTTAAGATGTATCAATCAATTAGAACTACCAGATGCTGGGGAAATCTATTTTAATAACATCAACCTATTAGATAAAAATGAGATGAAAGCTGCTGGTACAAATATCAATAAAGTTAGATCTAAAATCCAAATGGTTTTCCAATTATTTAATTTATTTAATAATATGAGTGTTCTTAAAAACTGTACAATTGGTCAAAGAAAAATCCTTAAAAGATCGAAACTAGAAGCAGAACAAATAGCAAAAGAAAACCTTGAAATGGTCGGGTTAGGAGACCGAATTGATTATCGAATAAGACAACTATCAGGTGGTCAAAAACAACGAGTTGCGATAGCTAGAGCTTTATCGATGGATCCTAGTATCATTTTATTTGATGAACCTACATCAGCTCTTGATCCAGAAATGACTAGCGAAGTATTAGATGTTATGAAAAATCTTGCAAATAAAGGAGTTACTATGCTTGTTGTAACTCATGAGATGGAATTTGCAAGAAGCGTTGCAAATCGTGTTATTTTTATGGATGATGGAGTTATAAAAGAGAGTGGAACACCTAATTATATTTTTAATACATGTCAAAATCAAAGATTAAGGGAATTCTTACATAAAGAAAAATTAATTTAAAAAAAATAGCTAAGATTTGCACGTTTTTTATACAAATATAAGGCTTTTTTACTTTCATTCGTATTTATTTTATTTAATAATTTTTTATGAAACTAATTTAATAGGTTATGAATTTTTTTAGACAATTTACGAGTTTTTATTGAAAGCGCTTCCAATTGCTTTTATAATATGCGTAGTATGTTTGTTAATGATTAATGAGAGGGATTTAATATGAACAACGATGAACAATTAGTTAAAGAGAAGAAAAGTATTTTTGAGACGCCCGTTCTTTCGACAAAGGTAAAATCATTAAAAACTAAGATTTTTCCAGAAGGTGCTATCGGATACTTTATAGGACCTGTTTTAGCAATTCTTTCCAACTCGGTTATGAATGCTTATTTAAATAAGTATTATACCGATATCTTAGGATTGACTGAAAAAGCTTACCTATTTTCAATTTTATTACCTGTCGTTTCTGTTATTTTTGTTATTTTAGGAAACTTACTTGTCGGAAAATTGATGAGTAAAGCGCGAACTAAGGCTGGTAAGGCTAGACCATTAATGTTAATCGGTCTTCCTTTGATTGTTGCCGCTTTACTGTTCAATTTCTACATGCCTAGTTCGCTCATAAATAGCTCAGCTGATGATGCGACTGGTATGCTGATATGGGTAGCGGTAGGTTATAATCTCTACTATGCTGTTGCATTCCCATTCTATTACACGTCACACAGTGCATTAGTTAATTTATCTACAAGAAATACAAGAGATCGTTCATTGCTTGCAACAGTCAGCAATGCCACATCCCTTGCAGCAACCGGACTTGTTTCGATGTTGATGCCATTCCTTATTAATTTATTCTTATTTGTTACTGAAACCGATGCTAGTGGTAATGCTGTTACATTAATTGATGAATCTGTTTCTGGATGGAGAGTATTTGTTATTGTTCTCGCAATTTTTGTAATTAGTGGTATCTTGCTTGAATATTACTTCACAAGAGAAAGAGTCACTGAAGAATTATTTGCGTTAAGAGATGGTGTTACACTTCATGAAGACGGGGAAACACAAACTGCAACTAAAGATCAAAAATCAGTCTCTACTGTAAAACAATTTAAAGCAGTACGTGGAGATAAATTCTGGTGGATAATTATTATTTTCTTTGTTCTTTATCAACTTGGTGGAATGTTAAAGAACAACTCACAATTATATTTCGCACAAGCATATTTCCAATTAGATAATGGAGCTAGTTTGTCTGGAACTATCTCAATTGTTGGAGCTATTCCTACAGCTCTTGGTATGCTTATCGTTTGGCCAATTTCAAATAAAATTGGTAAAGCAAAAACAATCTTAATTGGTGCAATATTAGCAGTTGGAGGAGGATTACTTGGATTTATTGCTCCAGATAATGCTGGAATGGTTCTTTTTGCGTTCGCAGTTAAATCACTTGGATCTGCTCCTGCAATGTATATATCACTTGCCTTAATGGGAGATGTTTTAGATCATAATGAGGCACGTCATGGATTTAGAAGTGATGGTTTGACTATGACTATCTATGGATCAATCATGATTGGTATGAGTGGACTTGCAAATGGTATCATCAACGGATTCCTTGGAGCAACTGGATATACAGCAACCGATGAATGGTTGGTTAGTGATGCTGCAAGTGCATATAGAAATCTCATGTTATTCACATACTTTGGTGGAGAGACAATATGTTATGCACTCATCGCTCTTATCATGTTCTTCATGAGAGTTGAAAAATATTCTGAAAGAGATCATCGAGTGATCTATGATCGTCAAAAAGCAGAAGCTCTTGCTCAAGGAATTCCATGGGTCGAACCAGAAGAAAGACAAAGAATTGAACAAGAAGAACTCGATGCTAAAAATGAAGAAGATAGAAAGCTTAGACTGAAAGCTAAATGTGAAAAACTTGGTCTCAACTTTGAACAAGAAGAAGCCAAATATCAAGCAACAGTTGTAGCAAAGAAAAAAGCAGCTGAAGAAAAGAAGGAAGCAAAGAAAAAGGCAGCGGAAGAGAAAAAAGCAGCTAAAGAGAAAGCCAAAGCAGATGCAATTAAGGCTAAAGAAGAAACTCGCCTTGCTAAATTAAAAGCTTACTGTGAAGCTAATAACCTTAGTTTCAACGATGAAGAAGAAAAATATCAAAAAGAACTTGCTCTTAAAGAAAAAGCAAAAGCTGAAAGAAAAGCTGCATGGAATGCTAAAATGGCTGAAAGAGAAAGAAAGCTTGATGAAAAAGAATCTATTAAAGATAAGAAAGCTGTCGAAATGTGGGCAACATATGATGCAAAATTAGCCGCAAAAGGAAAGAAATAAAAGTATAAGCTAATTTAAAAATATGGTAAGGATTTTAAATAAACTATGAGAAAAGTGTTCTTTATTAATAATGGATGGAAATTTAAACTTCCAGATCAAGAAGAAGAAATTGTTAATATTCCTCACACTTGGAATGGCTACGATGGACAAGATGGAGGAAACGATTATCTTCGTACTATTGCAACCTATACTAAGTTAATTGAAAAACCTATATTGGAAACAGATGAGGTCGCATATCTAGAATTTGATGCTGTCAATTCTGTTGCAACAGTTTTTGTAAACCATAAAGAAGTCATTACACATCGAGGAGGATATTCTAGATTCAACGTCAATATCACCCCATATCTTGTCGATGGTGATAACGTAATTGAAGTTAAAGTTGATAATAGAGACTTAGATGATGTATATCCTGCAGCGGCAGATTTTACTTTTTATGGTGGCATCTATCGTGCTGTTAAACTGATCATACTCCCTAAGAATCACTTCTTATTTAGAGAATGTGCATCGTTCCCTTTAAAGATTACACCAATTGTTGATGGACAAGACGGTATCTTAAAAATTGAAGATGTAAAAATTAAAGGGGAAGGTGAAGTTTTAATTTCTTTACTTGATGATAAAGGTGAAGAAGTATTAAATGGAAAACTAGGTGATGAGTTAGTAGTAAAAGATGTACATCTATGGAACGGATTAAAAGATCCATACCTATATAAAGTTAAAGCATCATTAGTAGTTGATGAAGTTGTAGAAGATGAAGTTGAAACTTTAATTGGCTTTAGATCATTTAAAGTGGATCCTAAAAAAGGATTTATCTTAAATGGAAATGAGTATCCATTAAGAGGAGTATGTCGTCATCAAGATCGAAGAGATATTGGTAATGCAATTAGCTATGAAGACATGGATGAAGACATGAAGATGATTCTTGAACTTGGTGTGACTACCATTCGTCTTGCTCATTATCAACACGATGAATATTTCTATGATCTATGTGATAAATATGGTTTAGTTGTTTGGGCAGAAATTCCATACATTTCAAAATATCTTCCAAAAGGAGATACAAATACCTTTGAACAGTTTACTGATTTAATAAATCAAAACTACAACCATCCATCAATCATCTGTTGGGGCATCTCAAATGAGATTACGATGTTTAGAAAAACATTTGGCGAAGCATGTAGATTAAATCATAAAAAGCTTCATGCCTATGCTCATAAAATCGATCCAACAAGACTTACAACTATCGCATGTTTTTCTGTGATGTCGATATTTAATAGAATCGCAAAGATTCCAGATATGATAAGTTATAACCTATATTATGGATGGTATGTTCCATTCACTCCAATCACTAACTGGGTATTGGATTCGTATCATTTCTTCTTTAGAAAACGTCCAGTTGGTTTAAGTGAATATGGGGCAGAAGGTATGCCAAATCTTCATTCATCTCATCCAAGAAGATTTGATAACACTGAAGAGTATCAAGCGATATATCATGAAAAAATGTTAAAAGGATTTCAAAAACGTAAGTATATCTGGGCAACTCATGTTTGGAACATGTTTGATTTTGGAAGTGATGGAAGAAATCAAGGCGGGGAGAAAGGCGTTAACCATAAAGGTTTAGTCACCTTCGATCGTAAGATTAAAAAAGATGCTTTCTACATCTATAAAGCATACTTCTCTGATGAACCATTCGTTCATATCACATCTAAACGTTATTTGAATAGAACTGAGGATACCACTCTTGTTAAAGTGTATTCAAATCAAAAAGAAGTTAGTTTATATAACAACGGTCAACTTGTTCAAACCAAAAAAGGCAACAAAGTCTTTAAATTTAAAGTTAAACTTGCAGATACAAATGATATTAAAGCAGTATCTGGAGATTTATTTGACACCTCATTTATTAAGAAAGTAAAAGAATTTGATAAATCATACATTTTACCAAAAGGAGGTAATAATCATAGTTGGCAAAAGTAAGTTATTTTAAGAAAACGGCTTGCAATACTTAACTTTTTGTATAAACTTTGCTAACATAGAAAGGAACCTAAAGTAGTTTGGAGGACAATTATGAAAAGAAAAAAACCATTATTTCTATACTCACTACCACTTCTATTATTACTTGGAACATTAGTTGTTTCATGTGGAAACAGAGGTTCAACTGATTCAACAAATACGGATGATCCAAATACTGATGTAACAGTTAATCCAGATGTTGATGATGATTCAGATGATCCAAATGATGATAATGATAGTGGTGGATCGACAGTTGTTCCAGGAGATGGAACAATTGCAGGTGCAGGACTTAATGACATCTACGATTATAATGACGACATGACTGGATCTAATAGACCTAATTATGAAGACATCTTTGATTATGAATCAGATTATGAACCTGATGTCCCAGATCCAAGTGGTACAGTTAGTGTAACTTTTGTTTTACCAGATGGAGTTACATTGACCGATACATTTTTAAATTACTACGCTGAAGTAGAAACATATGGAAATGTTTTCTTGCCAACTGGAGACAGTGAATATCTAGTATATTCAGAAGATATAACTGTTGAAGGATGGGCAACATATTCTGAATCGTCTGATACGTATACTTTAGTTACCGGTTCTTATTACGCTCTTAGTAGAGAAGATGTCACATTATATGCATATGTCTCTGATTCAAGAGGAGATAATGTCAGTGAGTTTGATAGAAATTCTGGTACTAATATGATTGACTACACTGGTACTGCAACGATTACAGAAGGTAGCGTAACTGATGTTTCAGCATCTTCAACTCAAACAGGAGGAAACTACTCTTGGAAATCAAGTTATCTCGTCAACGGAAAACTTGGTGGAAAATTAACATATGATGGAACATTAACTGATTCCTTTGCAAGATTCTTATCTAGACCTCAAAATGATAGTGGTTATTATAGTTTAGTAAATGGTATTACCTATGATGTTGGCTACACTCTTGTCAACTATGGAAGTGAGACTATAACTATTCAAATATCTACAATGTCTAGTATGGCTGATTATTTAGGTGGTGTATTATCTTCTTGGTATACACTTGCACCTAATGAATCAGTTGATTTCACAAATGTATACACCGA
>CAZJPX010000043.1:0-6417 GCA_964548325.1 uncultured Staphylococcaceae bacterium | reverse complement strand
AAATGAAAAAGTTTCTGATGAACGATGATTTAAAAAAGGCCATGTCTATGTTGGTAGATGATACAACTCTTGTTCTTGTTAAAGGAGATGTGGTGTTATTGTCTTCTGAAAAAAGTGTTGTAGCGCTTGTAGAATATATCGATGAAGGAAAAAATTACTCAGGCTTCTCTGCTGCCGATGTTGTTGTTGGAAAAGCAGCAGCTCTCTTGTTAACAAAATTGAAAGTAAAAAGTGTTTTTGCTAAGACTGTTTCAAAAGCTGGAAAAGAGATATTAGAAAAGGCACAAATTGATCTATCATTTGAAAAAGAGGTTTCTTATATTCAAAACAAAAAGCATGATGATATGTGCCCTATGGAAAAACTGGTTGCAGATATATCAAACCCTGATGTTGCTTATAAGAAAATAAAAGAACAGATTCAAAAACAAAGACAACAAACCTTTGGCTTCATTTAGTCTTTCCAATCAGTATCAGGATTAATCTTATTATCAAAAGAGAGTTTGAGCTCGCCTAATATATCATCTATTTCTCTATATATATAACCTTCTTTGTAAACGACAGGGTGCTCATAATCTGCAGTAAAGATAACTTTTTTGTTTCTTATAACTACATTTAAAATGGTGCTTATTATATCTTGGAATCTATCTTCAAAGTGGATTTTTAAATTAACCAGTTGAGTATAAAAATTAGGTTCAATAAAAAACATAGCTTCTTGATATTCATATTTTTTTACATATTTGTAAAAGCTATCATTTATTTCATTACACATGGTAAATAGATTATATTTGTCCATATCTACATTTTAAAACTAATGATGATAAGGTTCATTATTTATAATCTTAAAAGATCTATATATTTGTTCTAATAATATAATTCGAGCTAATTGATGTGGGAAGGTCATATCAGATAATGATATACGTAGATTAGCTCTATTGACAATTGATTCATCTACACCTAAAGTACCTCCAATTATAAAATTGATTGGTGATATTCCTTTATCGATAAAACCTTTTATTTCTAAAGAAAAGTTAGCAGAATCTAAACTTTTTCCAAAAATATCAAGCAAAATTACATAGGAATCATTATTTAGTCTACTTAAAATATTTTTTGCTTCGCTTACTTTTACTTGTTGTTCGGTTAAGCCTTGAATCTTTTCTTCTTTAGTCTCTATTATTTTAAGCGTTGCAAAACGAGAAATTCTTTTTGTGTATTCGTTGATTATTTCTTTAAATGCTTTTTCTTTTATTTCACCAACAGCATATATGTTAATTTTAAACATAAATTAATGTTGTCTACTTCTCATCATATTTTGACGTGTCACTTCGTCTGGTTCATCAAATCTAAGGTATTGACCAAAATATAAAAGGTCAATTGTACCGGTTTTTCCACTTCTATTTTTCGATACAATTATTTGAGCATGGTTACTATTATCTCTTTCAGCCATTTGCATAGTAACATTTTCATCAAGTGGTTTAGGATCACTACTTGATACACCTTTATCTTTTAGGACACCTTGCTTTCTATAGTAGTCTTCTCGATATATAAATAAAACTACATCTGAATCGGCAGCAATGGCATCTGATGATTTGATGTTTGCAAGAGTTGGAACTCTTGTGTTTGATTTATTGTTTTCTGTTTCTCTATTGATTTGGGCAAGACAAATTACAGCACAATTTAGCTCATTAGCGGTCTGTTTAAGCCTTCTAGAAAAGTAGGCCAATTTTTCTTGTTCACTGCCAAACTTATGTTTTCCTTCCGAAATTAATCCAATATAATCAATTACAATTAATCCAAGATCTCCTTTTTCTTCTTTTAATTTTTTTGCTTTTAAAATGATGTCATCAATTCCTAGAGCACTATTATCATCTATATACATTTGAACTGATTCCATCTCTCTAACAGCTCCACTTATTTTCATCCTCTCCTCATCGTTTAAGAATGAATTTTGTATATGACTCATTTCAACTGATGCCCTATTAGCAATTAATCTAGCTGTTAATTCTTTAGCATCCATTTCTAAAGAAAATATTGCTACTGGTCTACCGGTTTTTAAAGCATTTAAATAAGCGATGTTTAATGCAAAAGCACTTTTGCCCATTGCGGTACGTGCTGCAATTACATAAAGTTTCCCTCCATTTAATCCGTTTATCCATCTATCAAGTGTTGGAAACCCAGTAGTATATCCAGTTATTGCATCACGAGCATTAAAGATTGTAGCAATCTTTGTTCCAAATGCTTTTGAAAGTTCATTTAATGAACTGAAACCACTAACTCTTCTTTTGTTAGTTAATTCTAATATTCCTTGCTCGTGTTTTGATAAGAAACTAGAGACATCTGTCTCTACTCCGCTCTTGTTATACTCTTTTTCAATTTCATCAACTTTGAATAAAAATTTTCTCAACAAACTTAAATCACGGAGTGCTTCTATATAACTGTTGATGGTCTCTTGAGTATAAGATGTGACCCCGTCTGGTAGACTGGTAACATATTCTTCTCCACCAATCTTATCTAATACATTTGCTTTGGTTAATTGATTGAATAATGTTGCAAAATTAATTTGCTCGTTTTGATCTGTTAAATTTAGCATGGCATCAAAAACATATCTTTGTCTAAATCCATTAGCATAAAAATCATCCCCTTCTAAACTTGAAAGAATATTGAAAGCCTCTTTTGGTTTAAGAAGAATGATCCCAAGAATATTTTTCTCAAGTATTTCATTGCTAGGTATATTTTTAACCATGGTTATTTACCTTCTTCACTACAATGTATGTTGATTGTGCCAACAACATCTTTATAAAGCTCTATCTTTAGTCTAGTATAACCAAAAGCATTGATTGGGTATTTATCAATAATTTTTCTTTTATCTATTATAATTCCTTTTTCTTTTAAGGTGTTTTCTATCTCTTTAGTAGATATCGATTTAGACATCGTCCCATCTTTTTGTGGTTTAACTTTGTATTCTAAAGTTATTGTCTCAAGCTGTTCTTTAGTAGCAAGAGCATCGTTTCTTAATTTTTCTTCATTGCGTGCTTGGTCTTCATGTTGCTTATTTAAAACATTAATTGATCCAGAAGTCTTTTTAACTGCAAGATTTTGACGAATTAAAAAATTGTTGGCGTATCCATCACTTACTGTGACGGTCTCACCTTTCTTTCCAAGTTTTTTCACATCTTGCAATAATATAACTTCCATCTTTATTTAACTTCCTTAGGTTTTGTATCGGCTCTGGCTTCATTTAAATAAGTTTGTAAGGCTTCTAATAGTTTTTGTTCCACTTCTTTTATTGTTGCATTTTTAAATACTGTAGCAGCAGATGAGAAATGTCCTCCGCCTCCAAGTTTTTCACAAATTAATTGAACATTGATTGTTCCATCACTTCTTGCAGAGATTCCAATTTCTTCGGTTCCAACTCGACCAACAGTAAATGCAGCTGATATTCCTTTTAAATTAACACATTGAGTTGCAACCTTAGCTAAGGTCGATTTTTCAACAGTTTCGTTATCTTCTACTACACAATAGACTACTCCATAGTATGGTGTTTTAAGTGTAGCCATGATTTTATTGATGAGAATGTATTCTTCAAATTCATCCTTTAATAATTCATCAGCAAGAATGTTATCAGCTCCAAATCCTTTTAAGACAACACACGCTTCAAATGCCCTATTACCAACAGTTTTACTTTTGAAAAATCCAGTATCTAAGAAAATACCTGATAACATAAACGTTGCTGCAAGCGGTCTAATTTTGACCTGATTCATTGCAGGTGAATATTTAATTATTTCTGTGATGATCTCAGAAGCACTCGATGCAGATGGATCAATGTATGTTAAAAGAGTTTGATCTATTATATCGTCTGCGGCTCTTCTATGATGATCGATGACAATAACTTTCTTTGTTTTTTCAAGAATTTCAGGACACATCGTGCTCTTTGGTCTATTGACATCGACAACAATAACTAATGTATTAGGTTTTAAATTTGCTAAGGCATCTTTTGGAGATATGACCATCTTTGATAACTCATCTTTGTTGTAATGTCCTGTTAGAGCGGCTCTTGTTTTTCTTTCAGTGAGTCGAGGATCATAGATGATTTGGGCTGGTTTTTTAACTGATCTACAAATTTCATAGACACCAAGTGATGCTCCAAGTGCATCTAAATCTAGATCCAAATGACCCATAATATAAACGTTAGTTGCTTTATCAAGGAAATTTATAATAGCATCACCAATCGATCTAATTTGAACGGTGTTATGCTTTGCTTGAATCTCAGATTTTCCTCCAAAAAACACGAGTTCGTTCCCATATTGTGCAACTACCGCTTGGTCGCCTCCTCTTGACATACCAACTTCAAGTGCACTAGATGCCATCTCATTTAATTTATTAACGTCTGGATTCCCATAAGAAAATCCAATTGTTAATGTTGGTCTTGTGTTCTCTACATCATCAACTTGTTTGACGCTTTCTAGAATTGAGAAACGATCTTCAATTATTGCTTGAAGACTCTTAAAGTTAGAGACAATAAAAAATGAGTCGTTTCTTAATGTTCTAATTGATAATTTATATTTTTTTCCATAACGGAATATCAAGGTCTTAACTTGACTGATGATATTGTTCTTATCATCATCAGCTCTTGCAAGTTCATTGTAGTTATCAATAGCTATGACACCAAGACAAACTGCTTGTTCTTTGACATAATTGTTTAATTGAGTTTGTTCAGTTATATCTATGAAGATAAAAATACCAGCATTCTTTAAATAAGTGACAGAATATGTTTGATTATTAAAAATTGCTGTTATTTTATTGTTTGGTACGCTTCCTTTAGCTAGTTCTTCAAACTTCTTACTTAATTGAAAGATATTTTTCTCAATTAAATCTAGCCCTTGTTGATATAAAAATTCAGATTGCCATAAGACAGCACCATCAGTATTGGCAACTACTAATCCAGCTTTAGCAGCATTATATACCTCTGATATATCTCCAGTTATTATGTGCTCCGCACTAATTTCAGGTCTCTTGTTCCTCTTATTATAGATAAACATAGATATAAGCACGTATAAACAATCAATGACCAACAAGACAACGAAAATACAAGCAATAATTTCAACTGTAAAATACTCTTGAATATTCCAAATATCATATAAATATAGCGCAACAAGCGCTCCTACCAAAAGTAGTTGTATCAAAACAACTAGTAATGTAGTTAATTTCAATTTACCAAATTTCTTCTTCTTTTTCATAGCCTAATAATTATACATATAAAAACAACATTATAAAATCTAATAAAGCAAACAATTTTGACAAAATTGTTATTCTTTCTTTTTAATCTTAGATTTCAAATTAAGAATTAACTCTCCTTTTTTTATGATATTTCTAATGAATTCGCTAGTCTTATCAAACTCACTAAAATAATAAATTATGATGTTTTTAGCGAATTCATTTTCTAATTCTTCAATTAGTTTAAATTGTGCCGCAAGGGGTATGTCGCCCTCTACTAAAAACTCTAAGGATGAGTCTTCTTTTGGCTCTTTTGTGTAGTCTCCGCCAATATAAGCAAGGTGTATCTTATACCTTAAAAAAATAGGGATAGACACATATTTGATTTGCTTAATCTTATAAATTCCCTCGGTTTTATCGTACTTTTTTATTGATTGAAGCTTAAAAAGAATTAGCTCCTCTAGCCGTTTTGGCATGCTATTTACCTCTTCTTCATAGTTCTGATAAGTTCTATAAGGCATATTTAAAAGAGAGGCTAATTCTTTTTGGGTGTAACCGTTTTTCATACGGAATTGCTTCAATCGATTATCCATATTTTTTATAATACACCTATTAGGTGTTTTTTGATAAATATAATTTTTCAAAATGCTGTTTGTCAGTGTCAAAAAATTTTTTGATGGTTTGATAAATTTTTGCTACTGTCAAAAAGAAAAGCAAAAAATTTTTTGTCATTTTTTATCGATAAAATCAATCATTTGATTCTTCTAATTCCCTAAAAAACTACTATTTCTGCAGTGTGGAAAAAGTCAACACAATATGATGACTTTTTTTATTTTTCTTTTTGACTATAGTTATAGCAGACGAAATTTTACTGATGTTGTTTTAGTAATTTCGATGGCCTATTTGGATATAAGGCGGTTTATTAAAACATTTTTTAAAACCCCCTTGAAAGGAGTAAGATTATGATTAAGGTCAAGAAAAGAGACGGTCAAATCGTAGAATTCGATCTTCACAAGATCGGAGCAGCTGTTACAAAAGCATTCGTTGCATGCGGAAAAAATTATAATTCCCAAATCATTGAATTAATCTCTTTAAAAGCTAGTGCTGACTTTAATAAGAAGATTAAATCACAAACAATCGCTGTTGAAGATATTCAAGATTCCGTTGAAATATCTTTAATTCAAGCAGGATATGTTGATGTAGCAA
>CAZJPX010000042.1:3638-6529 GCA_964548325.1 uncultured Staphylococcaceae bacterium | reverse complement strand
TAAATGAAACCATTGAAGAAAAGACAAAGGGAGTCCTTGAAAAGCCAAAAGAAAAATATGCCTCGATATCTTTGGATGCATACATTCCAAGTGAGTTTGCATCTGATGAAAATAAAGTTGAACTTTATCAAAAAATAATTGAATGTAAAACTATTAATGATTTAAATAAATTCAAATTTAAAACAAAAGATATGTATGGCAAAACTCCATATAATTTTGAACTACTTTTAAAAAAGAAAAAAATTGATATATATTTGAATAATGAAGAATGTTTTGAAACAATAAAGGAACAATTAAATATTGTTTATTTGACACTATCATCAAAATTTTCATTAATTGATGGAATAGGAAACGAACTATTTAAGGAATTGATTTTATATATAAGTAAAATAAAAATAACATATAAAGAAAGGGTATTGAATATACTTATAAATAAAAAAGAAAATGATTGGATTGAAATATTAATTGATATTATGGATATTATAATTAAGTTATATCACAAACATTTAAGTGAATTAGAAGAGGAAGAAAATGAGGCTTGATAAATATTTAAAAGTTACAAGATTAATTAAAAGAAGAACAGTTGCTAATGAACTTGCTTCAAGAGGTATTTTTAAGATAAATGATAAGGTTGCTAAACCATCTAGCAATATAAAAATAGGAGACATTATTTTTTTAAGACTTGGGAAACACGCCTTAACTGTTGAGGTGTTAAAAATTGAAAAAACTGCAAGAAAAGATGAAACGGATTCGTTTTATAAAATCATTAGTGATGAAATAATTAAGGATGAAGATGAAATAGATGAGTAAACCAAAGTTAACATTAGATAAAAAACAAAAATATATTTTAACGTGTTCATATGGACCAGATTCAATGGCGCTTTTTAATTTGCTTGTTGAAAATAAATATGATTTTGTTGTTGCGCATGTTAACTACCACATTTTAACCAACGCTAATGAAGATGAAGAAAATTTAAGAAACTATTGTAAAAAACATAATGTTAAAATCTATGTATTAGATAAACCATACAATCATTCTATGGGGAATGAAGAAGATGTTTGTAGGAAAATTAGGTATAGTTTTTTCAAAAACCTTGCAAAATCCACACAAATTTCAAATATTTTAATTGCACATAACCAAGATGATCATATCGAAACATATATTCTCCAAAAGGAAAGAAACAATTATGTTAGTCATTATGGTCTAGCTCCATCATATACAATAAATGGGGTTTCTTTTATTAGACCATTGTTAAGTTATAGCAAGAAATCGTTGCTTGAATACTGCAAGAACAATGACATTCCATATTCAATCGATTATTCTAATTTTGATCACAAATTTAGAAGAAATTATATACGTCACGAGGTTTTAAATAAATTGGATAACAAAAATATCAAAAAATATTTAAACGAAATTAAAAATTTAAATAAAAATAGAGAAAATATCGAAAAAAAGACATCTTGTTATATTGAGGACATATTTATTAATTATCAAAAAGTTAAAAGTTTAAATATTGAAGAAAAACAATGTCTAATATATTTATATATGAAAAGACATTCTCTTTTTGAAACTGTGTCAAAAGGATTTATTCAAGATTTTTTTGAACAATGTAAACATCACAAAGGCACATTTTCTTTAAAATTAAACAAGATAATTTTTGAATGCTCTTATGACAACATAATTATTTATAAAGATAACAAAAAAAATTATTCATTCCAAATTATGAACGGAAATTTAAAAGAAAATTCTATATTTGAAATCAATGATAAAAGCCCTGTTTTTAAAGAATTATCCTTGCAAAAACCTTATTTTATTAAAAATTTGTGGCCAGAAAATATCGATAAAACATTAAAAATTGGAAATTATAATAAAAAAATTAATCGTTGTTTAATTGATTGGAAGATGCCACTTTGTTTAAGAAAGGTGTGGCCAGCTGTTTTTGATGAGAATGGAAAAATTATTTATGTTCCTCGTTATAGAAAAGATTATAAAATTACTTCCGAATCTTTTTTGTCATTTAACTCTACAAAATTGATAAAAGAGTATCTTATTATTTAATATTTTCAACACATTTATATAAAATATTTACCTAAGGAGGAATTACTTAGTTGGAGAAGAAAAAACGATCGGTTTGGTTTAATCTTATAGTCTATATTGCAATAGTAGTAATTTGTGGCGTTATTATTTACTACTTATTTTCTGCGCTCTCAAATCCTTATCAAACCTTAACAACAGATCAATATGTAAGTTTAATTTATGATGATGAAGACGATGACTATAAGATAGTTAGTGCTACGGAAACGCATTATGGAAGTTATACCGATGTAACAATGATTGTCGCTGAAAAGACATCTGGAACTACTACTGATGGTCGCGAAGTTCATACCTTTGCTTATTATACTTTTGAACTAACGTATGTTGATTATGACTTAATTTGGAGAGACGAAAGTTCAACTTCTCCATATGCTGGTCAAACTGTAACTCTAGCTATATATAATGACATAGAGGCATCGAAACAATACGCTGATGACAATAGCGGAATATATATTGATGGTACAGTTTATGAATCAACTTCATTTTCATTTGAAAGTGCCATGTATCATGAAAACACTTTCTTATCATGGCTTCCTACTATCATAACTATTGTTATATTTGTCGTACTTATCTGGTTCTTCTATAGAATGCTTACAGCAAGTGCTGGGGGCAACTCAAAAGCATTTGATTTTAGTAGATCCAAAGCAAAAAGAGTTGATGATTCAAAAGTTAAATTTGATGATGTTGCTGGATGCGATGAAGAAAAAGCAGAACTCGTTGAAATTGTTGACTATTTAAAAGATCCTAAAAAATATACTCGTGTTGGAGCAAAATTACCAAAAGGAATTTTACTTGT
>CAZJPX010000042.1:0-3538 GCA_964548325.1 uncultured Staphylococcaceae bacterium | reverse complement strand
GAAAGAGAACAAACTCTCAACCAATTGCTAGTTGAACTTGATGGCTTTGAAGAAAATTCAGGTATTATTGTTTTAGCAGCAACCAATAGAGAAGACGTCTTAGATCCAGCACTTCTAAGAGCTGGTAGATTTGATAGACAAGTCACAGTCTCATTACCAGATAAAAAAGGAAGAGAAGCAATCTTTAGAGTGCATTCTAGAAATAAGAAATTATCTCCCGAAGTTGATTTAGCTCAAATTGCAAAAAGAACTGTTGGTTTTTCTGGAGCAGATATTGCTAACATTATCAATGAAGCTGCAATCTTAACTGTCAGAGCAAACAGAGAAGAAATAACAATGGCTGATATTGATGAAGCTATAGATAGAAGAATTGCTGGACCTGCTAAATCTTCAAAAGGAATGTCTGATAAAGAAAGAAGACAAGTCGCATATCATGAATCTGGACACGCAATAATTGGTTTAACATTAAAGCATGCTGATAAAGTTAGAAAGATAACTATTATTCCAAGAGGTAGAACTGGCGGACATGTTTTAATGGGACCAGACGATGATAGATTTTTAATCACTAAAAAGGAATTAGAAGCTGAAATTGTAGGTTTACTTGGAGGTAGATCTGCTGAAGAAGTATTCTTTGAAGATGTTTCTACTGGAGCAAGTAACGATATTGAAAGGGCGACCAGAATTGCTAGAGCAATGGTTGTAGAATATGGTATGTCTTCTCTTGGACCAATCCAATATGAAAAAGATACCGGCTCGGTATTCCTTGGAAGAGATTATGCAAACGCTCAAAAGAATTTCTCTAACGCAGTAGCTGATGAAATTGATAAAGAGGTAAGAAAGATAATAGATTCTGCTCATAAAGAATCAGTGCGAATTATTAGGAAAAGACAAGCTGATGTTGAACTCATTGCTAAGACTCTTCTTGAAAGAGAAACAATCAATGAAGAAGAAATATCATATCTTCTTGAACATAGAAAAATGCCAGAAGAAAAAGTATCTCAAAGAGAAGCTGCTATGACTTCTATGAATTCTACAAAAGGCAAGTTTACAACCGATGAAGATATATTAGCTAATAAAAAAGAAACAAGTGCAACAGCACCTGTAAAAAACACTACCAAGTCTACAGCTAAAACAGATGATACTGTTAAAAGAACCATTGAAAGACTTAAGAGTTCTACTGCTGAATCAAAAGAAACTACTACAAACACTAAAGACGATAACACATCTAATGATAAATAATTATTGATTTATCTAAACACATTAATGTCTTCTTTTAAAATAGAGAACAAAGAAATAAAAAGTAAAGTTATCCTTGCTCCAATGGCTGGGATAACTTCTTTTTCTTATCGAAAATTTATGAAGACATTTAATAAAGAGATGTTAACTTATACTGAGATGATAAGTGACTACGGCCTTATTTATCAAAATAAAAAAACATTAGATATGTTAAAAACTGATGGGAGTGATAGACCATTAGCAATTCAAATTTTTGGTGGAAGTAAGAAAACATTAATAGAGGCTATTAAAATTTTAGAAGGTTTAAACATAAACTATGATTTTCTAGATATCAATCTTGCATGTCCTGTCCCTAAGGTTGTTAAAAATATTGCTGGTAGTTCTTGGTTAAAAGATCCTGCCCTTTTATATGATTGTATGAAAGAGGTGGTGAAAGTATCTAATAAACCAGTGACGGCAAAATTAAGACTAGGATTTGATAAGGTTAATATCATCGAAAACGCAAAAGCTTTAGAGAAAGCAGGTGTTAAATTTATTGCAATTCATGCAAGGACAAGAAATCAATTCTATACAGGTGAACCAGATTTTGATTCACTAAAATCACTCAAAGATAATATTAGCATTCCGTTCGCAGTGAGTGGAAACATATTTACTGTAGCTGATGCAATAAGAGCTTTATCTATAACTTACGCAGATGCAATACTTGTTGCAAGAGGAGGTGTTGGAAATCCTTTGTTAGTAAAAAACATAGAAAAAGCCTTAATTGGCAAGGATTTTGATGAAAAAACTAACATTTTTGACCAAGCAAAGTATTTAAAAAAGTATTCTTCACTACTAATAAAAGAGTATGGTGAAAGAAAATCAATAGGTCTATTAAGAGGCATCGCCCCTAAGTTTTTTAACAATTTACCTAACACCAAAAAGATTAGAACAATGCTTTCTCAAGAGATATCTTCTAAAAATGATTTAAATTCAATATTAAATAATTTAGATAAATTGACGAATTAAAATATATAATATTGAGAACAAAGAAAAACGCGAGGTTAATATGGAAGAAAAATTAAATGATCAACAGTTAGCTAGAAGAGAAAAGCTACAAAAACTAGAAGAGTTAGGTGTCAGCCCTTGGGGTAAAAGATATGATAGAACTGATACTTCTTTAAGTGCTAGAGAAAAAGCAAAAGGCAAATCTCAAGCAAAACTTGAAAAAGAACCAATCAAAGTTAAAGTAGCTGGTAGAATAATGCTTTTAAGAAAGATGGGTAAAGCATCTTTTGTTAACATCCAAGATAAAGAAGGTAGAATTCAAGGATATATATCAGTTGATACCGTTGGTAAAAAATCATATGAAGTATTTAAACTATGTGACCTTGGAGATATAGTTGGTTTAGAAGGACATTTGATGTTAACAAGAACCGGTGAGCTCACTATTAAGGTTGAAAAGTTTACATTTTTAACTAAAGCCTTAAATCCATTACCAGAAAAATTCCATGGATTAATCGATATTGAAGATAGATTCAGACAAAGATACGTTGATTTAATTGTTAATGAAGATAGTAAAAGAATTGCTCTACTTAGACCTCAAATTATTAAAGCAATGAGAGAATATTTTGATTCACTTGGATTTGTTGAATTTGAAACATCTACTCTTCAACCAATTTTAGGTGGAGCCAACGCCAAGCCTTTTATCACGCATCACAATGCATTAAATAAAGATTTTTATTTAAGAATTGCAACCGAGTTACCTTTAAAAAAATTAATAGTTGGTGGTTTAGAAAAAGTATATGAAATTGGCAGACTTTTTAGAAACGAAGGCATAGATACAAAACATAATCCTGAATTTACTTCAGTTGAATTATATGAAGCTTTTGGTGATTTAAAATCTATGAAAACTCTTTGTGAAGGAGTTATTAAATATGTTGCTAAAAAAGTTCTTGGCACAACTAAAATTCCTTGTGAAGATAAAGTCATTGATCTAGGCAAAAAATTTGGTTGGGTCAAAATGACTGATCTAGTAAAAAACAAGACTGGTATAGATTTTGAAAAAGATATTTCATTTAGTGAAGCAGTTAAACTTGCAAAAGAACATAAAATACAAGTTGAAAAACATTGGGACAGTACAGGCTATATTTTAGTTGCATTCTTTGAAACATTTTGTGAAGAAGATTTAGTTCAACCAACATTTGTTTATAGTCATCCAGTTGAAACATCTCCATTAACAAAAAAAGGACCAGATCCAAGATTCACAGAAAGATTTGAATTGTATATAAACGGAATTGAATATGCCAACGCATACACAGAA